>NZ_PDJV01000099.1 GCF_004116465.1 Arcobacter sp. F2176 | reverse complement strand
TTCACTTTTTGTAGCATCAGTTTTTTCTATTTTGTCTGTATTTGTATCTTTTTTTACTTCTTTTACATTTGATTTTGTTTCTTGGATTAATCTATCCATCAAAGAAGTTGTTTTTGCATCAGTTTTTGTTGTATCTACTTTTGTTTCAGTTTTAGCTTCACTTTTTGTAGCATCAGTTTTTTCTATTTTGTCTGTATTTGTATCTTTTTTTAC
>NZ_PDJV01000098.1 GCF_004116465.1 Arcobacter sp. F2176 | reverse complement strand
CTTTGGAAGGTAAAAATACTAAAGGTATTAAATCAGCTAATTTTTCCAAGAGGAAGAAAAAAAGTGTTTTTTAAAAGTACTGAAGATACTATGAAAAGGGGATTCTTGGCTTAACTTAACGGCATTGATCCTGTCCCCAAATGTTTTAACCGAAGGGTCAAATATTTCTCTCCAAAGTTTTGTTATATTTAATTAGTTGATAATCCATTTTTAATTTTTTGTGATAATACTTCTAAATATCCTGGCAATTTCTTTTTTTCAAAATATTGAGATGTTGAAC
>NZ_PDJV01000097.1 GCF_004116465.1 Arcobacter sp. F2176 | reverse complement strand
TTAATCTATCCATCAAAGAAGTTGTTTTTGCATCAGTTTTTGTTGTATCTACTTTTGTTTCAGTTTTAGCTTCACTTTTTGTAGCATCAGTTTTTTCTATTTTGTCTGTATTTGTATCTTTTTTTACATTTGATTTTGTTTCTTGGATTAATCTATCCATCAAAGAAGTTGTTTTTGCATCAGTTTTTGTTGTATCTACTTTTGTTTCAGTTTTAGTTTCACTTTTTGTAGCATCAGTTTTTTCTATTTTGTCTGTATTTGTATCTTTTTTTACTTCTTTTACATTTGATTTTGTTTCTTGGATTAATCTATCCATCAAAGAAGTTGTTTTTGCATCAGTTTTT
>NZ_PDJV01000096.1 GCF_004116465.1 Arcobacter sp. F2176 | reverse complement strand
TTTTTTTCTCTTCCTCTCTCTCTCTTTTTTTTTTTCTTCCTCTCCTCTTTTTTTTCTCCTCCTTTCCTCTCCCTTCTTTTTTTTCTTTTTTCTTTCTTTTTCCTCTCTTCCCTCCTTCTTTTTTTTTCTTTTTCTTTCCCTTTTTCCCTTCTCTCTCCCTTCCCTCCTCTTTTTCCCTTCTTCCTCTCCCTTTTTTTTCTTCTTCTTCTTTTTTTCTTCTCTTTTCCTTCTTTTTTTTTTTTTTTTTTTCCCTCCCTAGTCGTCTTACGCTTTTCCTCTCCGTCTCTTTCTCTCGTTTTTTTGTCTAAGCTTCACCTTTAAACAGTATCGTCCCTCTTCTCCTTCTTCTTTCCTTTCTACTACATAACCATGTTGCACTAC
>NZ_PDJV01000095.1 GCF_004116465.1 Arcobacter sp. F2176 | reverse complement strand
TCTTTTCTCTCTTCTTCCCTTCTTTCTTTTTTTTTTTCTTTTTTTTCTTCCTTTTTCTTCCTTCTTTTTTCTTTTTCTTTTTTCTTCTTCTCCTTCTTTTTCCTCTTCTTTTTCCTTTTTTTCTTTTTTTTTTTCCTCTTTTTTTTCTCTTTTCTTTCTTTTTTTTTTCTTCCTTCTTCTTTTTTTTCTTCTTTTTCTTTTCTTTCTTCTTTTTCTTCTTTTCCCTCTTTTCTCTCTTTTCTCTTTTTCTCTCTTTCTTCTCTCCTTCTTCTTCTCCCTTTCTTTTTTCTTCCTCTCTCCTCCTTTCCTTTCCCTTTTCCTTCTTTTTTTTTTTTTCTTTTCTTCTTCCTTCCTTTTCTCCCCTTCTTTCCCCTCCCTTTTCC
>NZ_PDJV01000094.1 GCF_004116465.1 Arcobacter sp. F2176 | reverse complement strand
ACCGAGTAAACGGTGGAGTCACAGTATTACCTCCTTATGCGGAGTCTTCAGGGGTGAAGTGGTATACAGGTACGGCAAGTGCCATTTATCAAAATTTAAACTATTTAAGTCAGTATGAACCGGAGTATGTTCTTATTTTATCAGGCGACCATATTTATAAAATGGATTACAGTAAGATGCTAGATTACCATATTGAGAAAGAATCGGACGTATCCATTTCTGTTATTGAAGTACCTTGGGATGAAGCGAGTCGCTATGGCATTATGAATACAAATGAAGAGATGGAGATTGTTGAGTTTGAAGAGAAACCACAATTTCCAAGAAGTAATCTTGCATCAATGGGAATTTATATTTTTAACTGGGCAATTTTGAAAGAGTATTTAG
>NZ_PDJV01000093.1 GCF_004116465.1 Arcobacter sp. F2176 | reverse complement strand
ATCTTATCTTAGCTTAGAACAAGAGGTTTATTTAGGAGGAAAAGGGAGGGGAGGAAAGGAGGAGAAAGAGGGAGAAAAGAAAGAGAAGGGAAAAGAAGGGGGAAGAAAGGAGGAGGGGAAAGAAGAGGAAAAGGGAGAGAAAAGGGGAAGAGGAAGAAAGAAGAAGGAAGAGAAAAGAGGGGAAGAAAGAAAAGAGAAGGGGAAAGAGAGAAAAGAAAAAGAAGAGGAAAAGGAGAAAGATAGAAGAGAAAAGGAGAAGAAGAGGAAGAGAGAAAGAGGAGAGAGGGAAGAAAAAAAAAAAGAAAGAGGGAGAGAGGAGGAAGAGAGGAGAGAGATGGAAGAAGAGAAAAGAGGAGAGAGGAGAGGGGAAGAGGAAAGAGGGAAAA
>NZ_PDJV01000092.1 GCF_004116465.1 Arcobacter sp. F2176 | reverse complement strand
CAAAAAAGAAAAAAAAAAAAAAAAAAAGAAAGGAAGGAAGAGAGAAAAAAGGAGAAAGAAAAGAAAGGAAAGGGAGAGAAAAAAAGAAAAAAAAAAAGGAAAGAAAAGGAGGAAAAAAAGAAGGAAAAAAAAAATGAAAAGAGAAAGGAAAAGGGAAAGGAAAAAAAAAAGAAAAAAAAGAAAAAGAAAAAAGAAAAGAAAAAGAAGGAGAAAAGAAGAAGAAAAGAAAAAAGAGGGGGAAAAGAGAAAGAAGGAGAGAAGGGGAAGAAAAAAAAGAGGGGGGGAAAAAAAGAGAAGAGGAAGAAAAGAGAGAAGAAGAGAGAGGAAGAGAAGAGAAAGGAGGAGGAGAAAAAAAAAAAGAGAGAGAAAAAGGGGAAAAGGGGAAAAGG
>NZ_PDJV01000091.1 GCF_004116465.1 Arcobacter sp. F2176 | reverse complement strand
AGTCATATCCGCATGGTAGCAGCGATTGTGGATGATAAAATGCGCGAACTCAATGCCAAGAATCCTTCGCTTGACACGAGTAGACTAGCGGTATTGACGGCGGTAAACGTCATACACGATTACATAAAATTAAAAGAAGAACTTGAGAAATTGAAAGAAAGTATGACAAAAAAAGGAATGGAATAACATGATTGATATTATTATCATTTTACTGCTTGTTATGGGATTTTTCCTCGGCTTACGCAGAGGGTTTATTCTGCAACTTGTAAAGTTAACAAGCTTTATTATCGCATACCTTGTTGCATACTGGTACTGTAAAGATTTAGCGCCAGCACTTGCGAAATTTATTCCGTATCCATTTGATAAAAACGTATCTGTTCCAGAATGGAT
>NZ_PDJV01000090.1 GCF_004116465.1 Arcobacter sp. F2176 | reverse complement strand
AGGAAAAAAAAAAAAAAAAAAAAAGAGAAAGGAAAAAGAAGAGAAGAGAAGGGGAAGAAGGGAAAAAAAGAGGAAGAAAGAAAGAAGAAAAAGAAGAAGAAGAGGAAAAAGAGAGGGGGGAAAAGAGGAGGAAGAGAAAAAAAGAGGAAGAAAAAAAAAAAAAAAAAAAAAAAAAGGAAAGAGGGAAGGGAAGAAAAAGGGAGGGGAGAGAAGAGAAAAAGGAAAAAAAGAGAGAGAGAAAGGAAAAAGGAGGAAAAAGAAAAAGAAGAAAAAGAGAGAGAAGAAAGAAAAGAAGAGAAAAAGAAAAAGAGAAGAGGGGGAGAAGAGGAGAAGGGAGAAGGAAAAAAAAGAAGAGAGGAGAGGAGAAGAGGAGAAGAGAGAAAGGAAGAGG
>NZ_PDJV01000088.1 GCF_004116465.1 Arcobacter sp. F2176 | reverse complement strand
AACAAAATACTTTTCATAAACGAGCGAATTGTCGATTTCCCCGCTTCATTTTCACCGTATAACACCGTCAGTAAGGAAAGATCCATTTCCACATTTTCTAATTTTCCGTACCCATAAATATGGAGTTTTTCAATTCTCATTTTTTATCCCTCTCTTGCTGGAATAATTGCTCTAAAATAATATTTTCCGCTTCCTTTTGAATCTCTTTCTTCTCTTCTTCTGTAAAAGATTCAATACTATTACGTGCTACAGGAGATGTCCAAATGGTGCGCAATACGCCGTCCATATTTGTGAAAGCTTCTAACTCTTTTAGCACACTACCGACGAAATGATTTTCTGCTTTCAAACGTTCGATTTCTGCAAAAGAAACCGTCTCATTTTTCCACTTCATTGC
>NZ_PDJV01000087.1 GCF_004116465.1 Arcobacter sp. F2176 | reverse complement strand
CAGATCGAGATTGCGGAAGGCGAGCTGCGACAGCTTCAGCGTCAGCCCATAGGCGCCCGATTGAGGGTCCTGCGTGACGAAGCCGCGCTCCCCCAGGCTTGCGAGCAGACGGTGGGTCGCGCTGACCGGCAGCTCGAGCCGCTCGGCGAGCACGGTCAGGTCGGCGCCGTCAGCCTCTCCTGCCAGCGCCTCCAGCAACTTGAATGCACGCTCGACCGCCGCGATCGTCACCCGTTCCCGCCCATCTCGATTAGAATTGGAAATCATTTCCAATTTGGATTTCGTTTTCGTATAGAGAGGAGGCGAGGCCGAGTCAACGCGCCTCGCAGCGTAAGCGGTGGAGGGGACGATGAGCCTGGCGGGTGAGGGAGCGGTCGCGATTTGGCACGACATCGCGC
>NZ_PDJV01000086.1 GCF_004116465.1 Arcobacter sp. F2176 | reverse complement strand
TGTTAGCAATTAACGATGGTGAGTTAAAAACTGGAGATGCTATTTCTGCTGCTAAAGTTGAGGCTGAAGTAGTTTTAGATGGAACTGGTGTAAATAGAGATAGAAAAGTTATTATTTACAAAAAAAGAAGAAGAAAAGATTCTAAACTAAAAAGAGGTTTCAGAAGAAGCTTCACTAAAGTTAGAATTACTAAAATTGCAGCATAAGAGGAGATAGTCATGGCTCACAAAAAAGGTCAAGGTAGTACACAGAATAACAGAGACTCAGCTGGGAAAAGACTTGGAGTTAAAAAATTTGGTGGAGAAGTTGTAAGAGCTGGAAACATCATTATTAGACAAAGAGGAACTAAAGTACACTGCGGAGAGAATGTAGGAATTGGTAAAGACCACACTATTTATGCA
>NZ_PDJV01000085.1 GCF_004116465.1 Arcobacter sp. F2176 | reverse complement strand
GTATTACAGCAAAACCAGAGGATCATATTATTGATGCAGAAGGTACATTAACAATTGAATCATTTAATTTTGAAATTTTTGAGACGCCGGGACATTCTCCAGGAAGTATTTCTTATTATAGTAAAGAGGCGAATGCTGTATTCTCAGGAGATGTATTGTTCCAAATGAGCATTGGAAGAACAGATTTGCCTGGTGGAAGTTTTGCTGAATTAATTGGAAGTATTGAAGAGAAATTATTTGTATTACCAGATGAAACAGCGGTGTTATGTGGACATGGTCCAGAAACAAGCATTGGCTTTGAAAAAGAAAATAATCCATTTTTACAATAAGGAGTCATTATGGGAATGGAGCTCATTTTAAAAGAATTGATGGGGAAAGAAAAGGATTATTCAATTTCATATAG
>NZ_PDJV01000084.1 GCF_004116465.1 Arcobacter sp. F2176 | reverse complement strand
GGATATGGAAGAGAGGATGACGCTTTGCAATATGGCAATTGAAGGGGGAGCAAAGGCTGGTATTATTGCACCAGATGAAAAAACGGTTGCTTACGTAAAAGGGCGTAAATATGCGCCGAAAGACTATGAATCTATTAAGAAAAAATGGTCAGAACTTTATACAGATTTAGATGCAGTTTATGATTTACATATTTCAGTAGATGTTACGGATTTAGCGCCGTACGTTACGTGGGGAACAAATCCTAGTATGGGTGTTCGGATTGATGAGAAATTGCCAGAAAAGTATGATGCAAATGACGAAAGAGCGTTTTCTTATATGGGATTGAGTCCCGGACAAAGTACGTATGACATTCCAGTTCAACATGTTTTCATTGGATCTTGTACAAATTCTAGGCTTTCTGACT
>NZ_PDJV01000083.1 GCF_004116465.1 Arcobacter sp. F2176 | reverse complement strand
CCTCCTTTCTTTCTTTTCTCCTCTCTCCCTCCTCCTTTCCTACTCTTCTCTCTTTTCTTCCCCCTTCTCTTTCCTTCCCCTCATCCCCTTTCCACTTTTCTTTCTTTCCCCTTTTTCCCTTTCTTTTCCATCTCCTCTTCTTCTTCTTTCTCTTTTACAACCCCCCCTCTTCTTTTCCCCTCATTTCTTCTTTTCCTCCTCCTCTTTCTTCTCCTCCTCTTCTCCCTTCTTCTCCCCCTCCCCCCTTCCTCCCCTTCTTTCCTCCCCCCTTCCCTTCTCCTCCTCTCTCTTCCACTCCCTCTCCCTTTCCCCTTTCTTTTGCACCTCCTTTCCCTCTTCACTCCTTCTTTCCTTTTAACTCATTAAATGAAGGTATCCTTCCTCCAACAATTAATATGATTAATCC
>NZ_PDJV01000082.1 GCF_004116465.1 Arcobacter sp. F2176 | reverse complement strand
CCTATAATCTTTAATATGTTCACAATGTACCTCCTCTAACAAATTTCCTTCTATATCATAATTATACCGAACTAAATTACAAAATAGAATAACTCTTCCTACACATAAAGAATTATTATTTTATTTCACACTGTATTGCACGAAAAAAATCTCATGAATATGTCTAACATTCACATAACAAAAAAACATGCTTTCATGATGAGAGCATGTTTTGTGATATTCTTCACATTGTTTCGTTAAAAAATTATCTTTTTATTTACCATGATGTAACATTAAATCACTAAGTTCTTCTTCAATGTGATTTAATTTCGCAACGCTTTCTTTCCATTTATGAATATAACGTGAAACCCCAACAAAAAACAAAACAATAATTGTGGAAAGAATAATACCATATACGATTGCTACAGTAC
>NZ_PDJV01000081.1 GCF_004116465.1 Arcobacter sp. F2176 | reverse complement strand
GTAATACCTTGATCTGTAATTTTTTCATCAATAGGAATATATTTACCATTCTTCATCATATCTTGTATGACACCATTTTCATCTCCTATTCCTTCATTTACAACTTTATCATTTGTAATTGCATCAGAAAAATATGAAGCAACATTTGTAGCCGCCACTTGTACTTGTGGAATCATTGCTGTTGTAAAAAGTGCAGCTGCAGCTACTGCTGTATAAATGAAACGTTTTGATTTTTTACTCATGTTTGTAAACATTCCCTTCTTTTGGTGCTTTTTGTGATTTATATTAGAAACATTGTCTAACTTGGAACGGCTTTCAAATGTTTTCCATGCTTGTTCTATATCAATTTTGATTTCTTGTGGTGAATTTGCAGATTCTTCATCTAGCATTACGTTTTCCCATTGATTTAATTT
>NZ_PDJV01000080.1 GCF_004116465.1 Arcobacter sp. F2176 | reverse complement strand
GATTGAAGCACTAAATTAAACAACATATTACGCCCAGCACAAACTGTTAATACTCCACCCATATCATCGATAGGTGGCATATTTCCGAACTCATCTAGCAAGAAATGAACACGTCTATAGCATTTTTTACCTTTCGTATCATTACAGTTCATAGATAACTCTGTATACAGCTGCTTAACAAAGATACTTGCTAAAGCATGGTTTGATTTATCATAATCAGGAACAATCATAAAAACAGCTGTTGGCTTGTCAGAATACGATAATTTCGTTTTAGGTTTGAGAGGGAATGTATTGGCCATCATATTTAGTATCACTTGTCTCTTATATTCAGGCTTGTCCTCAAATCCTTCTTTTTTCTGATAAACCACTCTTCCCTTTTCATCCAATAATTTTTCAAATTTCAATCTATACAAC
>NZ_PDJV01000079.1 GCF_004116465.1 Arcobacter sp. F2176 | reverse complement strand
CGTTTTTGCGATAATATCAAGCTTATCTCGTTTTTCAGTAAGAATTTGTTTCGCACGAGCATAACAGTCTTTAATAATCGTTTGCATTTCCACATCAATTTCATGCGCAATTGCATCACTGTAGTTTTGTTCTGAATGGAAGTCTCTTCCTAAGAATACCTGACCACCTTGTGAGCTACCAAATTGCATCGGTCCAAGCTTATCACTCATACCGAATTCCGTAACCATACGTCTTGCAATACCAGTCGCACGTTGGAAGTCGTTGTGAGCACCTGTACTTGCTTCACCAAATACAATCTCCTCAGCTACTCGACCACCAAGTAAACCAGTGATTTTATCAAGTAACTCTGGCTTTGTCATGAAGTAACGATCTTCCTTCGGAAGCATTACCGCATATCCACCAGCTTGACCACGAG
>NZ_PDJV01000078.1 GCF_004116465.1 Arcobacter sp. F2176 | reverse complement strand
AGCAACTACATTAAAAAAGGACTAACTGTAAAAGACGGAGATCTTGATAAAGATGGAATTGTCGACGAAAAAGATATTCGCTTCGTTGAAAAGAACTTCTTGAAAAAAGGTCCAGATGCATCTAAATCACAAACACCTGTAGAAAAATCAAAAAGCGGTACACTGACAGATATTTTAAAGAAGTTAGGATTAACACCTAAAAAATAATCATAAAGAGCACTCTATATAAAATAGAGTGCTCTTTTCTATAAATGACCCTTATCCAGCAAAAGGGGTATATTGGGGATATACAAGGGAAACCGGAAAAGGAATTTATATTGAATTATATATAAATCCAGAAGTAAGAAGCAGGTCCCCACTTCCGGATTATTTAGCAATTAATTATAGTACTGGTGCCATAGTTTCTTTTAATACTTTTAC
>NZ_PDJV01000077.1 GCF_004116465.1 Arcobacter sp. F2176 | reverse complement strand
GATGATAATGGTATATTTGGTTGTATGACTCTTCTTGGTTGTGAAGATACTTGTCCTAAACACTTACCTCTTCAAACTAAAATCGCTTACATGAGAAGAAAATTAGCTACTGTTAAAGGTTCTTAAGGAGGACATTATGAAAAAAATAACCGAACAAGATATAATCGAGAGTATAGCAGATGCATGTCAATACATATCATTTTATCATCCAGAAGATTTTGTAAAAGGGATGGTAGAAGCTTATAATGTAGAAAAAGGTGAAGCTGCAAAAAATGCAATTGGACAAATATTAATTAATTCAAAAATGTGTGCAATGGGTCATAGACCTTTATGTCAAGATACAGGAAGTGTTAATATCTTTGTAAAGGTTGGATTAAATGCTCCTTTAGATATTAAAAAAGAGTTAGTTGATTTATTAAATG
>NZ_PDJV01000076.1 GCF_004116465.1 Arcobacter sp. F2176 | reverse complement strand
GCCTGATGATGGGCGTCGCCGGCGGTCTGCTCGGCGCCGGCCTGTTCGGCCTGCTCTCGGGCGCCGGCTTCGGCGGCATCGCCGGCTTCCTCGGCCTGCTCTTCCAGGTCGCGCTGATCGGCGGCCTGATCTGGCTGGCGCTGCGCCTGTTCCGTCGTCGCAGCGAGCCGCAACTCGCCAGCGCCGGTGGGCCGCTCGGGCGCGAGTCCTACCAGCCGCAGCCGGCCGCGCCGGCTATGGGTGGTCTCGGCGGCGGCGCTGCCGCGGCTTCTGCCGCCAAGCCTGTCGAGTTCGAGCTGCAGGGTGCCGACTACGGCACCTTCGAGCGCCTGCTCTCCGAGGTGCAGTCCGCGATCTCCGACGAGAACATCGCGCGACTGCGCCAGATCACGACGCCGGAGATCTCCGGCGCTCTCGAGGAG
>NZ_PDJV01000075.1 GCF_004116465.1 Arcobacter sp. F2176 | reverse complement strand
GCATCAAGTAAATTTGTTCATCCGAAGACGGGGGCAATTACGCACTTCGCAAATCCGAAAGATCCAAAATCATATAACGATGGCTTTGTAAAATATACAGAAGATAAACTGAAAATTTTAGAAGAGCTATTTGTATAAGAAGGAGAGTGTTCCAAATCGGAACACTCTCTTTTTTATATTGTCAGCTTTTGTCAGTAAGGCGATATATTCGAAAAATCGCTGCTATAAATTGAATTGCGATCGATATATTTGAAAAATCGCCAATATAATTTCATGTACCAAAGGTTTGCACGTGTTGTAAAACTATGTCGATAATAATCAGAAAAATTAGTCAAAACATTGAAGGACAATGTCTACTTATGGACGAAATGATAGATTTATGAAAGAGAAAAGGGGGAAATTGTTGGCATGTACATGACGAT
>NZ_PDJV01000074.1 GCF_004116465.1 Arcobacter sp. F2176 | reverse complement strand
ACATAAGAAGTTGACGAGGATCTTCTAATCCCATTTCACGACAACGAGCTTCTTCTTCTTCGTTCATTGGAACTAAGCGAGCTTGCATTTCACCTTCAAGGCACTTTAATGCTGCTGCAGAAATAACACCTTCTGGAGCTCCGCCAATACCTACGAATAAGTCGATACCCGTTCCAGGTAGTGCTGTTGCGATTGACGCACCAACATCACCGTCACCAAATAATTTTACGCGTGCACCTTTTGCACGAACACGGTCAATAATATCTTGATGACGCTCACGTTCTTGAACGATAACTGTTAGATCACGAATCTTTTTATTGTTAGCTTCTGCTACAATTTCAATTGTTTTTTCAATTGGATCATCTAAGCTAATTTTACCAGCTGCTTTTGGACCAACCGCGATTTTTTCCATGTACATATCAGG
>NZ_PDJV01000073.1 GCF_004116465.1 Arcobacter sp. F2176 | reverse complement strand
CAGCAGATCCAATTAGCGTGGGAAAATATTTTGTGAATTTGATAGCGAAGCGACCAGATTTATGGAATAACTCATTAACAGCAGTACCACACGCTATGCATAAAAAAGTAATAGAGAAAATTGGTTATGATTCTCTTGTGATTCCTCCATTAGCTCAGGTGAAAGCTATTTTAGAAGGATTCTCTATTACAGCAGTAGAGTTAGTAGATGTTATAAAAACAAATCGAGTACGTCCAGAGCAACACGAATTTGTAAATGGGCGTATTTCAGCATTTGATCGTATTTTCGGTGATCAAATTGAGGCGATTGCGTATTTATTACAATGTACAGACGAACGCGGTGGCTTTACGGATGGAGATAGAGATAGAGATATCATTCAACAATTGAGAAGGGAAGAAGAGAATACAAATGAATAGTAGTAAAGT
>NZ_PDJV01000072.1 GCF_004116465.1 Arcobacter sp. F2176 | reverse complement strand
ATATTGCCGAAGACCATCGACTGGACGTTGACCGCCGTGCCCCAGGAAGCCGGGATGCTGTTGAGCTCGCGATACTTGATGGCGCGGGCGTTCATCCAGGAGGAGAACACGGCGCCGACCGCGCCCCAGAGCTGCTCGCTCGGGTCCTGCGGGAAGTCGGAGCCGAGCTCCTTCCTGACGATCTCCTTGTACTTGCCGACCAGCACCTTCCAGTCGTCAGCCGAAAGATCGGTGTCGAGGTTGAGGCCCTTGCGCTCCTTGTAGTCCTCGAGCGCCTCCTCGAAATGGCCGTGGTCGATATCGAGCACGACGTTCGAGTACATGGTGATGAAGCGGCGATAGCTGTCATAGGCGAAGCGGGCATCACCCGAAGCCTTGGCGACCGCCTCGACCGTGACGTCGTTGAGGCCGAGATTGAGGACGGTGTCCATC
>NZ_PDJV01000071.1 GCF_004116465.1 Arcobacter sp. F2176 | reverse complement strand
GTAGTTAATCATTTGCGTAATATCCATACCGATTGCATTGCTCTTCGAATGGAATTCTAAGCAAAGGATGCCGTCACCTAAATCAATTAAGCTCGCTCCGCTATTTTTCTTTAATACGCCATTTTTCGCTTTTAATTGCTTAAGAGAAATTGCCTTTTTATTACGTTCGATTAGCTTATATTCGCCATTATCGTAATAGTAGCTATCTCCGTTATCATGTTTGTAGAAAGTAGTGAAACCTTTCTCTAACATTTCTTTCACCCAAGTCGGAACAACTACGCCGTTTTCTTCCATCTTTTGAACGGACTTTTCAACGCCGATTGCATCCCAAACTTCAAACGGTCCTTGCTCCCAGCCGAAGCCCCACTTCATCGCTTGGTCAATTGCAACGATATCGTCAGCAATTTCTTTATGCAGTTTTGCAGAGTATAAAAG
>NZ_PDJV01000070.1 GCF_004116465.1 Arcobacter sp. F2176 | reverse complement strand
TAGCATTTGAAGAACTTGGTATGGAAGCTATATATGAATTTGAGGTTAAAGACATGCCTGTTACTGTAGCTGTTGATACTGAGGGTACTTCTATTCACACTACTGGTCCTGCTAAGTGGAGAACTATCTAAGCTTTATACATAAAATATAAGCCTTAAGTATTTTATCTCTTAAGGCTTATTTCTTTTAATCTGTAATTCTACTTAAAAAAAAATAAAACAATTTTTTCTTCATAATTTTTTAATATTTTTCATTAAAACTGATAAATATCACTTTTAGTTCATTTTCACTTACTAAAATTCCTCAACATGAATTCAATTAAGGAGAGAGAAAATGAATGAAGTTATTGAGGCTTATACAGGGCAAAATCCTGATGGCAATAAGAGTAGAATTCCTGCTAAACTTGATAAAGCATTAACAGCATCAGGAGTAATACTT
>NZ_PDJV01000069.1 GCF_004116465.1 Arcobacter sp. F2176 | reverse complement strand
TTTATCACCCTTCTGCTCTCTTGGAAGATGCGGATCATCTAAGTGCAAAGATGTAATTTCTTCATCAATAGATGATTGTAGTACCGCATTCAGAAACCCTATTAATATATCTTCATTTCCTTCTACTCCAAACAAGCGCTTGAAAGCAAAATCAACTCGTAAATTCACTAGTTTTTTTTTCATAGATGTATTCATATTCTCTTCTACCCTTCTTTTAGTTAATTGGATATAAGAAAAAGATAGAATTAAAAACTCTATCTTTTTCAATCTACCTATTTATGAAAATATCAACCTACTTTATAACTTTCACAATCTCTGAAATACAGGTTTAAATCCCGCTTGCATTGTATCATCCAGCCCCTTACCTTGCGTTGGGTTCCATGCAGCTATGATTACGTTATAGCCCAATCGCTTTAACTCTGTCGCAAAGTCTATAAG
>NZ_PDJV01000068.1 GCF_004116465.1 Arcobacter sp. F2176 | reverse complement strand
GACAACTAGGGTATCTAATCCTGTTTGCTCCCCACGCTTTCGCGCCTCAGCGTCAGTTACAGTCCAGTAAGCCGCCTTCGCCACTGGTGTTCCTCCTAATATCTACGCATTTCACCGCTACACTAGGAATTCCACTTACCTCTCCCGCACTCTAGATTCACAGTTTCCAAAGCAGTTCCAGTGTTGAGCACTGGCATTTCACTTCAGACTTATCTATCCGTCTACGCTCCCTTTACACCCAGTAAATCCGGATAACGCTTGCCCCCTACGTATTACCGCGGCTGCTGGCACGTAGTTAGCCGGGGCTTCTTACTCAGGTACCGTCATCTTCTTCCCTGCTGATAGAGCTTTACATCACGAATGACTTCTTCACTCACGCGGCGTTGCTGCATCAGGGTTTCCCCCATTGTGCAATATTCCCCACTGCTGCCTCCCGTAGG
>NZ_PDJV01000067.1 GCF_004116465.1 Arcobacter sp. F2176 | reverse complement strand
CGCCGAACCCTGCGGCGCGCCCCAGTTCATCGGAACGAAGAGACCGATCAGGAGCAGCAATAGGACGAGGGCCGGGGAGACCTTCCAGAACAGGTTGAAGGGCACGACTCGCAGCTTCACCAGAATGAAGAGGAGCGCGAGATAGCTGTTGAGGAGGACGACGATCATCGTGCGGCTTCCCCATCGAGCGCGGGACGGGCCGGCTTGGCGGGGACGTCGACATAGGCCCAGATCAGAACGACCGGCCAGAGTACGAAACCGAGAAAGAGCGTGACCCAGCCGCCGATCGCCACGGCCTCGGCCCAGGGATGGTTACGGCGCCGGGCGACCATACCCGGCCACATCGCCATGAACACGACGACGAAGACCGTGCTGGCTGCGAGGACGACGAGAACGATCCAGGCGAAGATATCGAGGCCCGACATGGCGCTCCTCTAAAG
>NZ_PDJV01000066.1 GCF_004116465.1 Arcobacter sp. F2176 | reverse complement strand
CCTACGGGAGGCAGCAGTGGGGAATATTGCACAATGGGGGGAACCCTGATGCAGCGATGCCGCGTGGAGGAAGAAGGTTTTCGGATTGTAAACTCCTGTCTTAAAGGACGATAATGACGGTACTTTAGGAGGAAGCTCCGGCTAACTACGTGCCAGCAGCCGCGGTAATACGTAGGGAGCGAGCGTTGTCCGGAATTACTGGGTGTAAAGGGAGCGTAGGCGGGATCGCAAGTCAGATGTGAAATACATAGGCTTAACCTATGGGCTGCATTTGAAACTGCGGTTCTTGAGTGAAGTAGAGGTAAGCGGAATTCCTGGTGTAGCGGTGAAATGCGTAGATATCAGGAGGAACACCGGTGGCGAAGGCGGCTTACTGGGCTTTAACTGACGCTGAGGCTCGAAAGCGTGGGTAGCAAACAGGATTAGATACCCTGGTAGTC
>NZ_PDJV01000065.1 GCF_004116465.1 Arcobacter sp. F2176 | reverse complement strand
GCTCCTCGACCATGGGAACCGTCGGCGGTGAAGCCGCCGAGGCCGCATCCACGCCGACAGCAGCGGCAGGCGACGCCCCGGAATGGGCCAAGCGCATGAAGCGCAGCCAGCACCTTTCTCACGGCGTCAGCGCCGCCGCCCATGCCGTCAAGTCCGGCGACAGCCACGGCTCCGGCTCTTCCATCAACCTTTCCGAAAGCGACCGCTCATGAACATCTTCAAGCGACCCGCCGTGCATTACGCCAAGCCGCCCGAACCCGAGACGCCTTACCAGCAAGCCGCGCAGGTCTGGGATAACCGCATCGGCTCGGCCCGCGTGCAGGCCAAGAACTGGCGCTACATGGCCTTCGGCTCGCTCATTCTCTCGGCGGGCTTCGCCGGGGCGCTCGTCATCCAGTCCGCACGCGGGACCGTCGTACCGTGGGTTGTCCAGGTCGATAAA
>NZ_PDJV01000064.1 GCF_004116465.1 Arcobacter sp. F2176 | reverse complement strand
CCTACGGGAGGCAGCAGTGGGGAATATTGGGCAATGGGGGAAACCCTGACCCAGCAACGCCGCGTGAAGGAAGAAGGCTTTCGGGTTGTAAACTTCTTTTACCAGGGACGAAGGACGTGACGGTACCTGGAGAAAAAGCAACGGCTAACTACGTGCCAGCAGCCACGGTAATACGTAGGTTGCAAGCGTTGTCCGGATTTACTGGGTGTAAAGGGCGTGTAGGCGGGAGTGCAAGTCAGATGTGAAAACTATGGGCTCAACCCATAGCCTGCATTTGAAACTGTACTTCTTGAGTGATGGAGAGGCAGGCGGAATTCCCTGTGTAGCGGTGAAATGCGTAGATATAGGGAGGAACACCAGTGGCTAAGGCGGCCTGCTGGACATTAACTGACGCTGAGGCGCGAAAGCGTGGGGAGCAAACAGGATTAGATACCCTGGTAGTC
>NZ_PDJV01000063.1 GCF_004116465.1 Arcobacter sp. F2176 | reverse complement strand
TTTTTTAATAGACTTTTCTAATTCCTTGATTTGTTGTTGAAACGTACGAATGACTGCGATGGATGTACCTAAGATGACATCTATTGAATCTTCTACAACCTTATCCAAGCGATAAGAAGCTTTCACAGCTTTTTGAATGGATGCTGCTACGCATTTTGGATAACCAAAACGGTTTCGACTTTTTTCCTGTAGGAACTCAGCGAGTTCTTCTAAAGGCATATTAGCGAGTTCCTCTAAGCTGAATTTTTCAAGAAATAGTTCTGTCATGGCGCTACCAAATACGGAAGTATCCACCTCTTGTGAAAATGTATTACGTTTAAAACTTAGGTGTTGAAGAAAGTGTTGTTTTTCTTTCGTTAACATTTTGACAAGTTGGTATCGTGATCTTGTTAATTGCTGCAGTGCCACGTACTGACTTTCTTTTACGATAGACATTTGATTAC
>NZ_PDJV01000062.1 GCF_004116465.1 Arcobacter sp. F2176 | reverse complement strand
CTGTTACAGAGAGCTAATGGTCGGTGGAAATTAGCACATATATAAGTATGAATTACAATTCTGGAGCTTCTTTTTCGTAGTGCTTTTATTCATGAAGGAAAAGACGGAATTTTTCCGTTATCATTAATTGAGATGTAAGTATATTTTCACTTACAAATAGGGTGGTACCGCGATTCTTTCGCCCCTATCGGATTTTCCGATAGGGGCTTTTTCTATTTCTCACAGAAACAGATGTTAAATAATTCCGAATCTTATGATAAAATTTTATAAGCGCTTACAAATAATGAAGGGAGGTGATACAAGCTATACGAAATCGATATTCAATTTTATAGAAAAAAAGGAGGATGTCTAAATGACAAAGAAAACAGAAATTCCATCGCATTTAAAACCATTCGTATCCACACAACATTATGATCAATACACACCGGTGAATCACGCTGTGTGGCGTTA
>NZ_PDJV01000061.1 GCF_004116465.1 Arcobacter sp. F2176 | reverse complement strand
TTCTTCCTTTTCCCCCGTTTCCTGGGCCGGGGCCGGATCGCATGATGGTGTTCCAGGAATTCGATCAGCTGTTTCCCTGGAAGACCGTGCTCGCCAATGTCGCGTTCCCGATGCGCGAGAACGGCGTCTCGAAGACGGAGGCAGATGCTCGCGCCCGCGACGCCATCGCCAAGGTCAACCTGACGAAGTTCGCCGACGTATTTCCGCACATGCTGTCCGGCGGCATGAAGCAGCGTGTCGCCATAGCCCGCGCCATGGCGATGAAGCCCGACGTGCTGCTGATGGACGAGCCCTTCGCCGCGCTCGACGCGCTGACGCGCCGCAAGATGCAGGATGAATTGCTGCGGCTCTGGGACGACACGCAGTTTACCGTGCTCTTCGTCACCCACTCGATCGAGGAGGCGATCCGCATCGGCACCCGCATCCTGCTGCTCTCGCCGCATCCCGGCGAGGTCAAGGCCGCGCTCAACAG
>NZ_PDJV01000060.1 GCF_004116465.1 Arcobacter sp. F2176 | reverse complement strand
GTATCAGAGGGGCTTTACAAGGCGCTCTTTAGTTTAAAAATAAAGATTTTGTATCAATTAATGTACAACTTCGCTTTCCTCCTCAAATATCCAATCCGTATCAATATTTTCAATCGGTGGCATCGCACCTAAACGTTCGAAAGCTATTTTTTTCTGTTTTTTGAGTAACTCATCAAAATCCCCTCGTTCTTCCATAATTAGTTTTAAATGCTCACCAACTTTTTCTAAAAACCTCATTGTATCTTCCTTAGTGCTTGTTAACATCCAAACCTTTAAATTTATAGGGACACTTATAGCCTTCACACCTGACGTTACTTCTGAAACATTAATAGAGTCACTTAATGGAATTGCACAAAAATGATATTGTCCCACTTTAATTTCATGACCAACTGCAGGTACCCATTCATCAAACGCTAGATAAAAACGTTGTGTTTGCTCATTCACTTTGATTTCCATTACGTTCTCCTCCAAAT
>NZ_PDJV01000059.1 GCF_004116465.1 Arcobacter sp. F2176 | reverse complement strand
ACTACTATTTTGAATAGACCTCAAGAAATCATTAAAGGTTCTATTAATATTGGTAAACAAGTATTTACAATCACAAATCAAACTGCACAAACGAAAACAATCGATTTTGTTTCTATCGGTACTTTAAGTAATGAAATTGTAAATGCTGCAGATAGTCAAACGAGGGAAGCAGCTCTTCGCATTCAACAAAAGCAAAAGGAGTTATTGCCACTTATTCAAAAGTTATCACAAACTGAAGCAGAGGCGACTCAAATTACATTCGTTGAAGATCAAGTAAATAGCTTTACAGAATTAATTGATCGTCAAATTACAACTTTAGAAACGTTATTAACGGATTGGAAAGTTTTAAATAATAATATGATTCAAATTCAAACAAATGTCGAAGAAGGCACGTATACAGACAGTAGTTTACTTCAAAAACATTTCAATCAAATTAAAAAAGTAAGTGATGAAATGAATAAGCAAACAAATCAAT
>NZ_PDJV01000058.1 GCF_004116465.1 Arcobacter sp. F2176 | reverse complement strand
TGATTTGTCCTCCTGGCATACCCATCTCAAACATCGTTACATTTTTTAATCCACCTCTTGTTGAATACAAACCTGCTGTAAGTCCAGCTGGCCCTCCTCCGATTATCGCTAAATCTAACATCTTCTTCTTTCCTTTAGTAATCAAGTACTTTTAAAATCACACAAACTATATATATTATCATATATTTATAAAGGCACAATAATACTCAATTTTTATTAAGTAGAAGATTAATTTAATAAACTTAATTCTATGCATTAAGTTTATCTTCACATTTAAAAAGTATTAAATATTTCTGAATAAAAAATATTACATTTTTTTAATAAAGTCATATTAATGACATTTTCCTCCTATAAACTCCTTTTCAGAATAAGTAATTCAATTAAGGAGAGAGAAAATGAATGAAGTTATTGAGGCTTATACAGGGCAAAATCCTGATGGCAATAAGAGTAGAATTCCTGCTAAACTTGATAAAGCATTAACAGCATCAGGAGTAATACTT
>NZ_PDJV01000057.1 GCF_004116465.1 Arcobacter sp. F2176 | reverse complement strand
GAGGGGAGGAGAGAAGGGGAAAGAGAGGGGGGAGAGGAGAGGGAGGGGGGAAGGGAAGAGGGAGAGGGGGAGGAGGAAGGAGAAGGAAGGGGAAAGGAAAAAAAGAAGATAAGAAAAAGGAGGGAAGAAGGGGAGAGAAAGGGGGGAGGGGGAGGAAGAAAAAAAAAAAGAAGGAAAAGAGGCAGGGGGAAAAAAGAAGGAAAAGGGAGTGAAAAGGAAAGGAAGGAGAGAGGAAGAGAAGGAGGAGGGGGAAGAGGAAGGGGAAGGGGAAGAGGGAAAGAAAGAGAAGGAGGAGAAGGAAATAGGGACGGAGTACGACAAGACGGGGGGGGGAAAGGAACAGGGCGACGTCAGGGAAGGGAACGTGACGGTGTTCAAGAGAATGAAGACATAGACAAAGCAGAAGACAAGGGGTGCAAGGCAAGAGACAAAGAAGAGGAGAAGGGGGGAAGAAAAAACGCACAACGAAGGAGAAAAAAAAAAAAACACTTGGAGAAAACGG
>NZ_PDJV01000056.1 GCF_004116465.1 Arcobacter sp. F2176 | reverse complement strand
TTTTTCTCTTCTTTTTTTTTCTCTCTCTTTTTCCCTTCCTTCCCTCTTCTTTTCTCTCTTCTCTCTTCCCTCTTTTCCCCTCCCTTTTTTTTCTTCTCCCTCCTCTCCCTCTCTTTTTTTCTTCCTCCCTCCCCTTCTTCCCTCCTTTTTCTTTTTCTTTTCTCCTCTTTTTTTCTTTTCCTTCTCCTCCCCCTTCTCCCCTTTTTTTCTCCTCCTCCTCTTCCTTTCTCTATCCTCTCCCTTTTCTCTTCTTTTTCCCTTTTCTTTTTTCCCTTCTTTTTTCTTTCTTTTCTTTTTTTCTTTTTCTTTTTCTCTCTTTCCTTTTTTTTTTTTTTTTTTCCTTCTTCCTTTTTTTTTTTTCTTTTTTTCTTCCTTTCCTCCCCTTCCTCTTCTCTCCTTTTTTTCTTCTCTCATTTCTTTTTTCTCCCCTCTCCTTCTCCCTCCTTTCCTCCCCCCCATCTTTTTCCTCTTCTCTCTCTATCTTCTACACTAGCACCTAAAGATAAAAATGTTGTATTAGTC
>NZ_PDJV01000055.1 GCF_004116465.1 Arcobacter sp. F2176 | reverse complement strand
GGAAATTTATTGGCTCATTTCAATCGTTATATTACAAGGAGCCATTTAAATGAAAATAAAAATACTAATAAAATACCTAGTTGTTTTTATAATTTCTCTTAACTTTACAGGTTGTATACTTGATACAGCTAATGTAAGTACAGCAAAACAAGGTAAGAAGATTGAACAAGTGTATAAAAACACAAGTACTGATAAAGTAATTGTAGTCATAAACAATACAATAAAAAATCTTGATTGGGTTAAACTTGGAGAGTACAGAAATATTTTATCAGAAGATAAAAAATCATGGAAACTAAGAGCAAGAAGCCAATATACAGATAATCAATTTGGATTTAGTTCGGTTACATATAAATCAAAATTAGAAGATTTAATTTTTATTAAACTTAGAACACCAATGGGATTAACTTCATATGGTGCTACATTATTCATTGGTATTAATGTTTTACCAAATGATACTGTAATATTGAAGTATGCAGGTTCAACATCTCAATATTTTGAAAAAAAGAAATTGCCAGGATATTTAGAAGTATTATCACAAAAAATTAAAAATGGATTATCAACTAATTAAATATAACAAAACTTTGGAGAGAAATATTTGACCCT
>NZ_PDJV01000054.1 GCF_004116465.1 Arcobacter sp. F2176 | reverse complement strand
AGCGAAAGCTATTGCTGCTGATATGAAAAATCAAGCTGTAAAAGATGCCGTAGCAAACGGTCAGATTCCTGAGATTGTAGCGCTTATTGCGTATTTGAATTCTTTAAAATAAGAGGTTATTATGAGTTATCAAGAAATAGTTGACTTACAAGGTTATACAAAAATAATATTAATGTTTATTGCAGTAATAGTATTTTACTTTTGTGCTTATTCAATATATAAAAGAGATAAAAAAGGAGAAAGAAATTACGAAGAATATTCAAACTTAGTACATGATGATTCAATAAATTCTAAACCTCTTGAAGATAGAAATAAAAACACTGACAAAAACCAGAAAAATATTTAAAATATCCATCTTAAAAAAAAGGGAAAAGTTAATTCTTTTCCCTTTTTTTATGTCTTAATTATAATATTTAATGAAAAAGTTTTATTTTATGAAATATTATATATTAAATTGATTTGTTTTTATAAAAGTGAAATGGTGCTCACAGTGGGAATCGAACCTACAACCTCTTGCTTACCATGCAATTGCTCTACCGTTGGAGCTATGCGAGCTAATTATAGTGAATAATTATACCTGACCGAAGGGAATAAATCGTGCTA
>NZ_PDJV01000053.1 GCF_004116465.1 Arcobacter sp. F2176 | reverse complement strand
TCACATGCCCATCAACTTAAGAACAAAAATAAAATGAACTTTCGTTCAAAGCAACTAAAAAACTCGTAATGTACTTTTGGTATTGAAAAGTACACACACCAAATAAACTCTAACGAGTTTCATTTTAAAAATTATGCAGCTTTCTTTTGTTTTCCAAACCCATTATACTCATAGACAACACCCATAATATCAAAGATAGTTTTCTTCTCATATCGATGAGATTTCCGTCCATTCTTCTGTAGGAGGTCGAACAAACGGATTAAAATCTTTGTTAGATCTTGGGTGTTTCTCTGTATCGCTTGATATAACAGGGATAGATGATCTTGAATCATCCCAATTGCTTTATATTCGCTTAGTTCTCTTTTGTGCTTTTGCAACAGAAGTTGGCGCATCTTAAACATCGTGGAAGAACATATAAAAATGGCAATGAGTTTTCCATACACATGGCATTCTAATCGCTCTTGTTTGATAGTTTGCCAATGATGAATTTGAAATAGAGATTTCCACGTTTTAAATATGATTTCGATCTGCCAGCGGAGGGAGTAAAAATCATGGATTTGTTCCATCGGAACCACTTCCCAAGGCGTATTCGTAACATATATGT
>NZ_PDJV01000052.1 GCF_004116465.1 Arcobacter sp. F2176 | reverse complement strand
ATATTCAATAATATTAACAGCAGCAGTAGCACCATCAGCTGCTGCACATACTACTTGTTTCGCTGCATCTATTCTTACATCACCTGCTGCATATAATCCTGGTACATTTGTTCTCATCTTTAAATCTACCACTACTTCTGTTGCTTCATTTACTTCACATAGGTAACTTCCATCTTCTTGTTTTAAGCTATCACTTAATACATCTCTTCCTACAAATGTAAATACTCCTGGTACTGCTAAATCTCTTATATCACCTGTCTCTTTACTTTTTACTTTTATTCCTAGTACTCCTGTAACATCTCCATATACTTCTTCTACTGTTACATTACTTACTTCTTCTATATTCTCACAAGCTTTCATATGTTCTATTGTACTTGGTGCTGCTCTATATGTATCTCTTCTATGCACTAGGTATACTTTTGAACACATCTTTGAAAGGTAAACTGCTTCTTCTAAGGCTGAGTCTCCTCCTCCTATTACTGCTACTTCTTTATTTTTATAAAAGAACCCATCACAAGTGGCACAAGTTGATACTCCTCTTCCGAAAAATTCATCTTCTCCTTTAAATCCACCTTTTTTTGGTACTGATCCTGTTGCTAGCAATACTGATTTTGCTTCTTGTTTTGTTCCATCACTTAATTCTACTGTAAACACTTCACCTGTTTTTGTTACTTTACTTACTTGATTCATCTCATGTTTTAGTCCAAATCTCATCGCTTGGATTGGCCATGACTCCATCAAATCCATCCCACTGATTATCTCTACTTGTCCTGGGTAATTCTCTATTTCACTACTTCCTGTGATTTGTCCTCCTGGCATACCCATCTCAAACATCGTTACATTTTTTAATCCACCTCTTGTTGAATACAAACCTGCTGTAAGTCCAGCTGGCCCTCCTCCGATTATCGCTAAATCTAACATCTTCTT
>NZ_PDJV01000051.1 GCF_004116465.1 Arcobacter sp. F2176 | reverse complement strand
TTGTTTTAATTTTACCATCATGGGGATCAGCTATTAATATGCTTTTAACAATGAAGGGTGAATGGCAACAATTACAATCTAATACATTAATTAAATTTATGATTTTAGCATCGACTTTTTATATGTTATCAACAATTGAAGGTCCAATTCAATCAATTAAATCAGTTAATGCGATTGCTCACTTTACAGACTGGATTCCAGGTCATGTACATGATGGTACATTGGGTTGGGTTGTATTTATGATTATGGCAGCTTTATATCATATGGCTCCAAGAATGTACGGTAGAGAAATTTATTCTAAATCGTTAATGGATACACAATTTTGGTTACAAACTACAGGTATCGTATTGTACTTTACATCTATGTGGATAGCTGGTATTACACAAGGTATGATGTGGAGAGCATATGATGAATATGGTTCATTAGTTTACTCTTTCATAGATACAGTAAATGTATTAAAACCATACTATACAATTAGAGCTGTTGGTGGATTATTGTACTTAATTGGTTTCTTTATGTTTGCATATAATATGTATAAAACGGCAACTGCAGGAAGAGTTCTTGATAAAGAACCAATCAACGCAACGCCAGTAGCTGCATAAGAAGGAGGAATTATTATGTTTCATTGGTTCGAACAAAGACCGTTTTTCTTTGCGGTATTAGTATTTATATTTATAGCATTTGCAGGTATAATAGAAGTTATACCAGACTTTGCAAAACAAAGTAGACCAACAGTTGGTACAAAACCATATTCAATTTTAGAGTTAACAGGTAGAAATGTTTATATTAAAGATTCATGTAATGCTTGTCACTCACAATTAATTAGACCATTTAAATCAGAGACAGATAGATATGGTATGTATTCACTGTCAGGTGAGTATGTATATGATAGACCATTTTTATGGGGATCAAAAAGAACTGGACCAGATTTAATGAGAGTTGGGAATTATAGAACAACAGATTGGCATGAGAATCATATGATGGATCCAGCATCAGTAGTACCAGGTTCAATAATGCCATCATATGCACATCAGTTTACAAATATGGCAGATGTAGAGACTGCATATGGAGAAGCTGTAACAGTAAAAGGTGTGTTTAATACTCCTTATGATGTAGATTTAGATGGAGATGGGAAAGTTGATGTTCCATTAGGGACTTTTGAAGAAGCGAAAGCAGAGGCTTTAAAAGAAGCGAAAGCTATTGCTGCTGATATGAAAAATCAAGCTGTAAAAGATGCCGTAGCAAACGGTCAGATTCCTGAGATTGTAGCGCTTATTGCGTATTTGAATTCTTTAAAATAAGAGGTTATTATGAGT
>NZ_PDJV01000050.1 GCF_004116465.1 Arcobacter sp. F2176 | reverse complement strand
ATAGTTCTCCACTTAGCAGGACCAGTAGTGTGAATAGAAGTACCCTCAGTATCAACAGCTACAGTAACAGGCATGTCTTTAACCTCAAATTCATATATAGCTTCCATACCAAGTTCTTCAAATGCTAATACTTTTGCTGATTTGATTGATTGTGATATCAAATAAGCAGCTCCACCAGTAGCTATTAAATACATTGATTTATACTCTTTAATTAAATCAATTGTTGGTTGTTTTCTCTCAGCTTTTCCAATCATTCCCATGATTCCTATTTCCATCATGTCTTTTGTAAATTTATCCATTCTTGTAGATGTTGTTGGTCCCGCAGGTCCTACTGCTTCATCTCTTACAGGATCTACTGGTCCAACATAATAAATAAATCTATCTTCTAATTTAACTCCATTTGGAAGATCTTTTCCAGCATTTTTATATTCAACTATTTTTTTATGTGCTGCATCTCTTGCTGTTAGAATTTTCCCAGATAATAAAAGTGTATCTCCTGATTTAAATTGAGATAAATTCTCTTTTGTTAAATCTTCTATATTTACTCTTTTAATTGTATCCATTGGTAATTCAATATCTGGCCATAAATCTAAATCTGGTTTATTAAATACAGCTGGTCCATCACCTTTTAGTTTAAAGTGAATATGTCTTGTTGCTGCACAGTTTGGAATCATAGCAACAGGAAGTGATGCTGCATGACATGGATAATCTAATATCTTAACATCAAGTACAGTTGTTATTCCACCAAGACCTTGAGCTCCAATTCCTACTTTATTAATATCTTCATATAATTTAAGTCTTAATTCTTCTAGGGCATTTTGCGGACCTCTTGCTTTAAGTTCATGTATATCAACATGACTCATTAAAGACTCTTTTGCTAAAAGCATAGATTTCTCAGGATTTCCTCCAATTCCAATTCCTAATATTCCAGGAGGACACCATCCAGCTCCCATATTTCTAACATTTTCCATAACCCAATCATAAATACTATCACTTGGATTTAATACAG
The DNA here is from genome assembly GCF_004116465.1 of Arcobacter sp. F2176. NCBI lineage: Bacteria > Pseudomonadati > Campylobacterota > Epsilonproteobacteria > Campylobacterales > Arcobacteraceae > Arcobacter > Arcobacter sp. F2176. Next base: position 319 of record NZ_PDJV01000050.1, on the reverse strand, counting down.
CAAATTTAGATTTGTTTTCACTTCCTCCACCTTTTGCTGCAACTGTAATATCTATCTCATCTGAATTATCTACACTTACATGAATAACTGCTGGTGTATTGTTTTTTGTATTTACTCTTTTTCCAGCAGGATCAGAAACTACTGAGTATCTTAAAGTATTATCAGGATCTGTATATCCTTTTGCAACACCTTCATTTAATAAATCAACTAACTCTTTTTTAATATCTAAAGGAGCATTTAATCCAACCTTTACAAAGATATTAACACTTCCTGTATCTTGACATAAAGGTCTATGACCCATTGCACACATTTTTGAATT
>NZ_PDJV01000049.1 GCF_004116465.1 Arcobacter sp. F2176 | reverse complement strand
GCCCGAAACTGTTTGAGTTTCCACCTTTAAAAACAATTAAAAAGAGTCTATATTTTATTAAACAAAAATATTATTTCATTTCAATTTCCTTTTTATTTTGAGTAAAATTCAAGTATCTTTTAGAATCGTATTGCTCTTTATTCTTATATAAACTATGTGCTAATAAAATCATTTTTCTCATTACTGCCATTTGTGCTAGCATTTTTGGTTTGCCTCTTTCTAGTAACCTGTTATAAAATAATCTCATTTCTTCATTATGTTGAATAGTCGTTAATACAGGCATATACATTATTGCCCGTAACAATGATAAACCTTGTTTTGATATTCTTTGTTTACGATTTACAGATGTTCCTGAGCTTTTTTCTATAGGATCTAATCCACTAAGTGCTGTAATATGTTGTCTTGATGCATTTGGATATTTTAAAAATAGATACAATAAAATAATAGCACTTTTTTGACCCACTCCTTTTATTGAAGTGATATTAGTATATGCTTCATAATAACTATCATTTGATTTAATAAGTTCCATAGCTTTTTCAACAATTAGTAATTGTTCTTTTTGGATATTAGTTATCTTATTTTTAACTCTTTTTAAAACATATTTATCTTCAAGGTTAAAAGTAGCTGATTCAAGATAATTAGCAACTCTTCCTTCTTCTTTAATTAAAGAATGATAGTATTTAATAAAAGACCTTATTTTATGAGCACTATCATCTCTTACTGGTATTTTTATATCTTTTTCTTTTGCTAAAATATTCATCTGAGATAACATCTTTGCATCAATCTTATCTGTCTTACTTCTATTTTTTATTACTTTAGAAAAAGAAGAACTTTGATATGCACCTACCTTAAAACATTTTATCTTGTTTGCCTGACAATAACGTTCTAAAATTGTTGAATAAGAACCTGTAGATTCATATACAAATACGATATCAGGTAAAGTTTTTTTGTACAATTTATTTAATTTGTTATACAATTTTTTTAAACCATATAAACTGTTTTCTATCTCTATATTTAACTCATTTTCGGGAATATAAACCTGTAATGTTGATTTTGCAACATCAATTCCGATATAATTATTCATAGGAACCTCCATTAAGTGAAGAGTTCGGTAGCACAGACTTTTGGTCTGTGTGACACACACTAAACTTTACTTTCGCTTGTAAATGCAGTCTGGTAATCTACCGACTCTGTTTCCACCCAAGTTATCAGTTTAGCAATTTAGCTCAAACACAAGCTCATTAAATATAATGGCTTCCTGTTAAAATCAATCTACATCTAACCGACTCTATAATAAAATTGTACTACTTACTTGAGTGATAAATTAATTATACAA
>NZ_PDJV01000048.1 GCF_004116465.1 Arcobacter sp. F2176 | reverse complement strand
TAAAAAACACTTTTTTTCTTCCTCTTGGAAAAATTAGCTGATTTAATACCTTTAGTATTTTTACCTTCCAAAGGAGATGGTCTTTTAAATTTTCTATTAGGTCTTATTTGAACAGTACTTGTTAAAAATAATTTTGACATCTCATCAAATATCACTTCTATATCTTTATTGCTATAAAACAGTTCAAAGCAGTAATTCTTAATAGTATTAAAAGAAACAGATTTATTTATTTTTTGTTTAAATTTGGTGTTGGTTTTATTTGTCAATTCTTCACTTGAACTTTGAACTACAATTGTCTCTAGGTTACTTATAAATATTGTTGCATAAAAATCTTGCTTAATTGCTAAAGCTGACAAACCAGTAAAGTTTTCTAACGATAATCTATTTTTTATAATCTCATAAAATGTCTCTATTTTCCATCTTTTAAAGTATAACTCTTTAAAATCTTTGGTTTCTAAAACCTCATTGTCTAGTACAGATGTGGCTAATACTTCAACTTCTCCATCCTCTAAGATAACTTGTACAAATCTGACTTTAACCTCTAAAGGAAGGTTTTGTTCTATTATTTCATTTGTGAGTTTTTTTGTTGTTGGTTTTAAAGTAATAATAGTATCTTTGAGTTCACTATTTTTATCAAATAAAAATTGAATATCTTTATAACAACTCTTTTTCATCCTGATTAAAAAATCAGCTTTATACTGTGTTATAATTGTTGTAAATAATTCATAAGATGGATAACCTCTATCCATAATCACCAAATCATTTTTATTTAATTTTTTAAAATGATTATCTTTTGCAATTGTTATTTCACCTATTTTAGAATTTGTAATTATTGAATCAAGGGTTATATTGTTTAAAACATCATATAAAACAGAAACTCTAGCTTGTACTATTGTTTTAGATTTATCTTCATATTGATTAACAACATTAGTAGTACAAAATTCTTGTTTTATATCATCATTATTTGGCAAAGTTACCATGCTTCCATCAATAGCTAATAATCTATACCCTTTATATGTTTTATAATCATAATCTCTATACATCATGTCACTTGCATCATTTGCAAGTTCTTCAAATGCAGTGTAATTTAATTTATCTCTTGCTTGGGAATAAGCACTTTTAGAAATAGTTTCTAAATCTTCATCTAATAAAGTACTTAAATATTTTTGTGTTTCATTTAATACGTTTTGTATTGATTTAACACTTTTTCTGACAACTGTTAATAATACTTTTGAAAAGGGTAATTTTCTATTTCTTGTAAAATCTTCTTTATTCATTTTATTCTCACTTTTAAACTTATTTGACAATATTTTATCTTTAAAAAACTCTAAATTCAATATTGTTTTTTTTAAGTTTTTTTGACATAATTAACCTTTTAATAATATTTATTATTATATCTAAAAAGTAGTTTACAACCCCTTTATAAAGGGGTTGTATGGAGTTATTTTTGTAATTTAGTAGGTGTTTATTTAGTGATATTTTAGATAAAAATTATTAGAGGTTCTAAGGGTGTTTTTTCTTAACTTAACGGCATTGGG
>NZ_PDJV01000047.1 GCF_004116465.1 Arcobacter sp. F2176 | reverse complement strand
TGAAGCAGCAAGCTCATTAGAAGAAACAGCCGCAGCCTTAGAAGAAATCACAAGTAATATTAGAAGTAACACAGAAAATATAGCAAAAATGTCTTCACTATCATTAGGAGTAACAGAAGCAGCAAATGCAGGTGAAGCCTTAGCAAATGACACTACCTTGGCTATGGAAGAGATAAATGCTCAAGTAACAGCAATAAAAGAAGCAATCACAGTAATAGATCAAATAGCTTTCCAAACAAATATTCTAAGTCTAAATGCAGCAGTAGAAGCAGCAACAGCAGGAGAAGCAGGGAAAGGATTTGCAGTAGTTGCAGGAGAAGTGCGAAATCTAGCTTCAAGAAGTGCAGAAGCAGCAAGTGAGATAAAATCATTAGTAGAAAATGCTACAAATAAAGCAAATGATGGGAAAAATATAGCAGGTGAAATGATAAAAGGATATAAAGCATTAAATAGTAATATCTTAGAATCAACAAACCTAATTACAGATATAGAAAGTGCTTCAAAAGAGCAACTATCAGGAATAGAACAAATCAATGATGCAGTAAATGAATTAGATCAACAAACTCAACAAAATGCAATGGTAGCATCTGAAACACAAGATATAGCAATCTTAACAGATCAAATTGCAAAATTAATAGTAAGTGATGCAAATACAAAAGAGTTTAAAGGTAAAGATAGTGTAAAAGCTAAATCAACTGAAAATAAACAAAATGTTACTTCATCCCTTGAAAAAGAAGTAAAAAAACCTGAAAGGAAAAAAGAAGTAAAGTATGAAGTGATAAAATCAAATAAAGACAATAATGATGAATGGGAGAGCTTTTAAGCTCTTCTGTTTTAATTTTTGTATATAAAAATAGAAAAGACAATGAATAAAATTATAATCATTTTGTGTAAAAAAATCATTAAATAAATTACTTTTAAATTTAAGTGTTTGAAATACTTATAATATCACTACTTTTATGCTAATATATTATTATTAGATATGATAAATAATAGTTAAAAGGAAATAATATGTTTAAAAATATGACTATTAAGATGAAGTTAATAGCTTCATTTATCACAATTGTGATTTTAATTGTTTGTTTGGCCGTATATAGCATATATTCAATTAATGAATCAGCTGATGGATTTACATCATATAGGGCAATGGCAAAAGATACTGTTCTCTCTACACGAATAGAAGGAAATGTTTTAGATGCAAGAATTAGTGTCATTAAATACTTAAATGCAGACTCTCAAAAAAATATAGATGACTTTGAAAAATCTTATAAAAAGATATTCAATATTATTGATATAGCAAAAAAAGAGATAATACAACCAAATCGTGCTTCTAAAATAGTAGAAATACAGAAGAATTTAATTACATATAAAGAGGGTTTTTCTAAAGTAATAAAATATACAAAAGATAAAGATAAAATTTTAACTACTATTTTAAATGTAAATGGTAAAAAAATTGAAGTTATTTTATCATCTATTTTTAATGTAACAAAAAATGAGCAAGATCATGAAGCTTCATATATTACAGGAAATGCAATTAGAAGTTTTTTATTAGCAAGACTTTATACAATGAAGTTTTTAGACACAGAGTCTAAAGATGCATATGATAGAGTAGAAAGTGAATTTAATATTTTATCTAATAATTTAATGAGACTAAAAAGTACTATAAAAAATAGTAATAGAATAACTCAACTTAATGAATTACTTGATTTAATACAAATATATACTAAGGGAGTTAAAGAGGTATATGATGATACTCTTAAAAAAAGAGAAATAGTTGAAGAAAAGATAAATGTTATTGGTCCTAAAATTGCAGATTTAAGTGAAGAAGTTAAATTATCAATTAGGGCAGAACAAGATTTAATCGGACCAGCTGTCCAAAAATTAAATTCAAATATAAAATTATTAATTACAATCATATCTATAATAATATTAACTTTAGCAATTTTCCTAGCAATAGCGTTACCAAGAAATATAGCTAACTTATTAAATACATTCCAAGAAGGCTTAATAGACTTTTTTAAATACTTAAATAGATAGATA
>NZ_PDJV01000046.1 GCF_004116465.1 Arcobacter sp. F2176 | reverse complement strand
TTTTAACAAGTACTGTTCAAATAAGACCTAATAGAAAATTTAAAAGACCATCTCCTTTGGAAGGTAAAAATACTAAAGGTATTAAATCAGCTAATTTTTCCAAGAGGAAGAAAAAAAGTGTTTTTTAAAAGTACTGAAGATACTATGAAAAGGGGATTCTTGGCTTAACTTAACGGCATTGGGGGTCAGACCCAATGCCGTTAAGTTAAGTTAAGAAAAAACACCCTTTGAACCTCTAATAATTTCTATCTAAAATATCACTAAATAAACACCTACTAAATTACAAAAATAACTCCATACAACCTCTTTATAAAGGGGTTGTAAACTACTTTTTAGATATAATAATAAATATTATTAAAAGGTTAATTATGTCAAAAAAACTTAAAAAAAACAATATTGAATTTAGCATTAGCATTAGCATTGGGGGTCAGACCCCATATGGCAACTTTTCTGAAATCAAGCTGAATCTCTTTCTCTTTTTTTCATTTCTGAAATTTTTTGAATCTTTATCATAATTTTAATATAATTTATAAAATTATTTAAGGATACAGATGCCTAGACGAGAACGTATAAGCCATGCTGGATGTTATCACGTTGTCTGCCGTGGTGTTGAGCGTCGTAATGTCTTTTTGGATTCTGATGATTTTGAACAGTTTTTAATTCTTTTGAAAAGTGTAAAAAAAGAGTTTGATATTGTTGTACACTCCTTTTGTCTTATGACAAACCATTATCATATCTTACTTGAAACAAAAGAAGATAATATTTCCCTTGCTATGAAATATCTCAATTCACATTATGCTATATATTTTAATAAAAAATACAAACGTACTGGTCATCTTTGGCAAGGGCGTTTTCATTCTGATTATTTATATGCTGATAATCATTTTTGGTATGTAGCTAAATATATTGAACAAAATCCAATAAAAGCAAAGATGGTTAAGGAAATACATCATTACAAATACCAATCTTTTTTTCAATGGAAATATCAATGTGAGTATTCTTATCTTTTAGAAGGTTCTAAGATTTTTGATATGACTTTACTAGAGTATCAAAATTATATTAGCTCTGATATGGATTCTGATATTCTAGATATTATTTATACCGCACCAAAGATAATAAATAAAAATGGTGAAATTAAGATACTTTATAAACGACTAAACACTTTTTTTCATGAAGATAAAAGTATCAATCGTAATAATAATATAAAAAAAGCATATGAATATGGCTATACAAAAAGTGAGATAGCTAATTTCCTAGCTTTAAGTAGTACGGCTATTTCAAAAATACTAGATTAATCACTTCAAGTACAAGATAGAAGCTTCTTGGTCAATATAAAAATCAAACTGTCTAAGAAAATTCATACCTAACAAGCCATCAAAATCATTATCTTCAAAATTACTAACTGTAATATCAAAGTTTTCAATTTTTATGTTGTCTATTCTAAATTCTTTAACTTTTGCAACATAAGCTTCTTTTTGTCCATTTGCAGTATTTAAGATGATAGGTTTTGTTTTTTCATAGTTTGAATAATTTGACTCATTTATAAGTGTGTATGTAGCTCCTGTATCAATCATGAGCTTAAGTTTTTTATTATCTACAAAAGCATCAATAAAAAAGTGATTCTTTTGTTTTTGGAGATTTATTTTATGAGTAAATTTATTCTGAAGTTTTAAAATAGATTCTATTTTATTTAAATACTCTATTGTACTATTTTTATAGGTTTCATTATTTATTATTTGCTCAAAAAGTTCTTTTGATTTTCTATAGGTTTTATTATCAAAATAATATTGTGCAAGTAAATACTTATACTTAATACTATCTGGTTCTTGAATTATGAGATATTTAAGTAATGTATTTATAGTCTGTAAATCTTTTCTTTCATTTAGTAATCTCAAATACTCTGTCGTGTATTTGATTATTTTTTTATTGATTTTATTTTGTAAATCTTCCTCTATAGCACTCTCTTTTAAAGAATAAAGTAGTTTAATTGCCTTGAAATATTCATTTTCATTAAAATATATTTGTGCCAAATAATATAGCGCTTTACTGTTTCCATAATCGTAAGTTAAATAT
>NZ_PDJV01000045.1 GCF_004116465.1 Arcobacter sp. F2176 | reverse complement strand
ATATCAATTTCATTTACTATGTTTGCTTTTCTATTCATAAAATCAAAGAATTCTTTAATACCTTCTCTAATTTTTAAAACAGCATCTTTAATTGTTTTACTTATATATACTCCAAGGAAAGTTGTAAATAAAGATATAATCAATATAATTAAAGCATATGTAACAAATTTGTTATATGCAATATCTTTACTTTCTGCACTACTTTTTATTATTTCTTTTGATATTCGGTCATCAATTTTTTTAAGAAGATTTATTTTCTTTGTTAAAGTATTAAACCAATAAGTTGGCTTAACATTGGTTTGAGTACCTACTACATTTTCAGTAATTACTTCACGCATTTTATTTACTTCATCTATAACATTTGTATCTAAAGTCTCTTTTTCTATGCTTAGGATTTTTTCATTAGCAAAATTATGAAATTGGCCAATGTAAGTATTTTGCATAGCGATTAATGATATGAATTTGTTTTTTAACTTAATATCTATTTTCTCAGAACTAAAGATAACAGATCCAATTGCTCTTTCTAATCCTGCTAATTCTTTTGCTTCTAGAAATTCATAGTATGCCATTGCTTGGCTTGAAAGTTGTGGGTCTTTTGAATTTTTAAAAGAAGATGTTGTCAAATGAAGTAAAGTTGAATTTATATTTGAATAATAAGCTACAGTATCTTTTAGAGCGATTTTTAATTCATCGACATTTGCTCTGATGTTATTAATTTTATCCAACTCCTGAAAAATTTTACTTATTTCATTTTTAGCTTCTGCTTCTGCAAGTTGATTAATATCATTTTCTTTTATAAAATTTTCTAAATTCTTAATCTTTTTATTAGTAGATAATCTTTGATTTTTTAGTATGTCAGAAAATTTCTCACCTTTACTTCCAATATATCCAGCACTTGCTCCTCTTTCCTTTTGCAACTCATGAAGAGCTTGTGATATACTCGAATTAAGATTCATCATTATTTCTAACTTTTGATAATTTTTATAATCTTGATAATTTTCAGAAATAATTATTGTTGATAAAAAAATAATTGCAAGAAGAGGAACAATAAAGATTAAAAAGAGTCTTTTTTTAATTGAGCTGTTTTCTATAATATTCATAGAATTTCCTTATTTCATTGTGCTATAAAGCTTTGTAGCTTTTTCTATTTCATTTCTTGATGCAACTTTTCTGCATGACATATAACCTTTACTGCCATCACTTAAAGTAAGTGGATATACAGTAGAATAGACCCAATAAAAATTATCGTTTTTAGTTCTGTTTTTTACAAAACCTTTCCATATTTTGCCCTCTTGAATGGTTTTCCACAAATCTTCAAATGTTGATTTGGGCATATCTTTATGTCTAAGTAAGTTGTGTGGTTGCCCAATAAGTTCTTCTACTGTATATTCACTCACTTCACAAAATTTATCATTTGCATATCTTATAATGCCTTTTTCATCAGTTTCTGAAACAATAAATGTAGTAGATTCTAATAATATTTCTTTATTACTCATTTGTATCCTTTGTAAAAATAGGAAAGGAGTATAACACATTAAAGTTGTAATAAATATCAAAAATAATATTTTTTTTTAAGAAAATAATATTTAATTATGATATAAATAGTAATAATTATTTTTAAATGTATATTTGTGATTGTGATTGTGTTTGATTATGAAATATCTAGTTTCTGAATAAGTCTTTTTGATAGAATAAAAAGTTTTAATAAGTATTAAAACTTTTTATTATCAGTATTTTTAATAATATTAATAGCTATATCATTTGTTTTTTTAGCTATTTCTTGTGTTTCTCCAGTAATTCTTGCATTTTCTTGTGTTAATTTATCTATTGCACTAACTGCTTCATTGATTTGTGAAATTCCTTTACTTTGTTCTATTGTAGCATCAGCAACATTTGAGATAATTTTACTTGAAGTATTTATTTTTTCATTTAGTTTAGAATATCCATCAATCATTTGTTCAGAACTAAATTTCCCTTCACTAGCTTTCGTATTAGCTTTTTCTACTAGTTCTTTTATCTCTTTTGCAGCTTCTGCACTTCTTGTTGCTAGGTTTCTTACTTCTCCTGCAACTACGGCAAAGCCTTTCCCCGCTTCTCCTGCAGTTGCGGCTTCTACTGCTGCATTTAAACTTAAGATATTTGTTTGAAATGCAATTTGGTCAATTATTGAAGTTGCTTCAAGGATTTCTTGTGTAGCACTATTTATTTCATCCATAGATTTTTGTGTTTTATTTGCTAACTCTAATCCTTCTGTTGCATAAGTTAATGTCTCTTTTGATAATGTTTGCATTTGAGTAGCTTGTTGTGAAATTTCGCTGATTGAAGATGTTGTTTCTTCAATTGCAGCAGCTGTCTCTTCAATAGAGGCCGTTTGAGAAAGGGCAGCTGTATTTAAGTGTGATACATTTGAAGATAAGATTTCAGAACTTTTTGTAAGGATGTCACCATTTTGTTTATTTTC
>NZ_PDJV01000044.1 GCF_004116465.1 Arcobacter sp. F2176 | reverse complement strand
ATATAATAGAGGGAAAATAATGACAAATAATGAAACTCAAAATAATAGATGGATGAGTCCAAAAAACTTTGAATTAAAATATCAAATTAAGCAAAGTACTCAAGCAAAAATGAGAATGAAAAAGCTTATCCCTTTTTCAAAAATTGGAAAGTTTATTAGGTATGATCAAATTGAAATTGACAAGTGGTTTGAAAATCATAAAGTTGTAGAAATCAGAGATTTGTTTTAACTATTTAAAGATATTTTTATTAATAAAAAATATTTTTTAGTGAGTGAAATTTTATTTTCACTCGCTAATAATTTTTACGAATGATGTATCAATTATTATAAAATATTTTCTTCTTTATGGCTCTCAAGATTTAAACTTTATTTATAAATAAACATAAATTTAATATATGATTATTTCCTAAAACATGTGCTTCCATTAATAGTTTCTATTGAAATATATATTTAATATGATGAAAAAACTTTTTTAGAAATGATGACTTATCTTCATATTGAAAATTATGTATAAATACATGATTCTCTCAGTTTTTCATGTAGAAACACATGGCTCTATTTCATAGTATACAAGTAATGAAATTTAAATACCATGTAGAAATGCATGGCTCTTATAGAGGAATTATCAAACTTCTTTAAAAAATCATGATTTATTTTTATATTTTGAATTATGTATAAATACATGATTCGCTCAGTTTTTCATGTAGAAACACATGGCTCTATTTCATAGTATACAAGTAATGAAATTTAAATGCCATGTAGAAATGCATGGCTCTTATAGAGGAGTAATCAAATTTTTAAAAAAATGATGATTTATTATAATATTTTGAATTATGTATAAATACATGATTCGGTTAGTTTTCCATGTATAAATACATGGCTCTATTTCATAGTATACAAGTAATGAAATTTAAATACCATGTATAAATGCATGGCTTGTAATGTGAGATAAAAATAGCATTATGTATAAACACATGGCTCTATTTCATAGTATAGTAGTACAAAAATATAGTTTTAAGTAAAAAATCAAAATGTTAAAATTTCTTTATGTATAGTTTTTCTTGTAACAGTTTTTTTAATATGCATTTAAAAGAGCATAAACCTGTCTTATACTAAAAGTTTTATTATTTTTGATATTTACCTTACTTAATAAAGAAAATTGATTCTAGAGCATTTATGAATCTTTTATGTATATTGAATAATAAAACAAATCTCCTAATTACTTGTATTCATCTTTTTCTAAATTTAATTTATATCTCAATACTTCAATAACCTGTAACCCAAAAGCAAAATCAAATCGACCCCTTGATATTTTCTGCCGTACAGAAGCTTCCGTATAATCAAATCCTTTTTCATTTAAAATTTTTGTTAACTCAATAAAATTTATATCTTCTTGCAGCATTAATTTTTTGATAAATAGTTTCGCTTCTTTTGTATAGTCTTTTTCTTCCATAATTATTCTTCTTAATTAGATTTTATAAATTGTATCATATTTAATAAGAATTTGTCAAAAATAAGTCAAATTATTCATAAATGACTTGACATTCTTTATCATATATGATAATATTTTTTCACTTAAAAACGAAAAGGATTAAATATGAATAATGAAGATAAAAACAGTAAGAAGTTTTTGATAAGAAATATTTTTCTTGAGCCAATTATTCCAGTTGTATTTTTTATTTATTGCATTAGTTTTAATGTATGTGATATAAAAATAGTTTCAGTATTTTTAACTATTTTTATATCAGGTATTTTTTATAAATTTGTATTTTATATAAAGGTGCATTATAGATTTATCTTTCAAGTTGGAGTTGTCTGTATTGATTGGTTTTTAATTGATATTGTTAATTTTATATCTAACAATAGTTTTTATTTTTTAAAGCCATCTTTACTTGAAACAATAGCAAAAAATTCTTTGGCATTTGTTGTATAAAATTAAAAGGAAAATAATATGTTAAATGTAAAAACTGTAATTGAATTAGAAAATAAATTTTCGAAAAAAGAACAAGAAAAAGTTTTAGATTTTTTTGAAAATGAGTTTGGAATTAGAAATGAAAATGCAAAAATATTTGGTGCATCAACTTATGCTACTGAGAGTGAATTTGCAAGTGAAATTTATAATAAAGTAAATCAGATTTTAGTAGATGATTTTAAAGAGTATTGAAATTTTAAATTAAGATTCTTTACTCTTTGATTTTAAATTTATTGTTAAGTATAGTGTATAAATTGTAATAACAGTTATGATTGATAATTTTACAAATTCTAGCATTTCCATGTGTATCCTTTTTTGTATTTTATCTATTCTAAATATTTATGTCAATATAGTATTTGAATTTAAATACAAGGTTATTTATATGTTAAATTTAATAGTTGTATTTCTTTTTATTTTTCCTGGGATTATTCTATTTATGCTCTCTACTACTAGTGAAGGTATTTATACTGCCTTGTTTCTAATTGTATTAGGTTTAGGTTTGTTTTATTTAAATAAATATAAAGATGTAAAAAAAGTGCAAAATATTTTGCGTAAGTTATTTTGATAACTATCTAAAGATTCTAGCGTTATTTTTGTTTAAAGAACTCTTCAATATCAATATCAAATATTTTACTTAATTTGTATAAATGAACAATAGAATAATGATGTGTCTTAATCTTTGGATTTTCCACATGAGAGATATAACTAGAGTTTCTTAAACCTAACTCTATTGATAAATCAAGTTGAGTCATATTTCTTTCAATTCTTAGTTGTCTTATATTATTTGAGATTAAATCTTGAAATTCTAATATTTCATCTTCTGAAAAATTAAGCAATTAGAGCCTTTACATATATGTATAATTA
>NZ_PDJV01000043.1 GCF_004116465.1 Arcobacter sp. F2176 | reverse complement strand
AATTCAATTAAGGAGAGAGAAAATGAATGAAGTTATTGAGGCTTATACAGGGCAAAATCCTGATGGCAATAAGAGTAGAATTCCTGCTAAACTTGATAAAGCATTAACAGCATCAGGAGTAATACTTGCAATTTTTATGATGGCACATATGTTTTTTGTGTCAACAATACTTTTTGGTGAAAATGTAATGTATACAGTAACTAAAATGTTTGAACTAGATTTTATATTTGATGGTGGTCTTCCATTTATTGTAAGTATATTTGTTGGAATTATTACAGTGATATTTGTTGGCCATGCACTTTTAGGAATTAGAAAGTTCCCTACTTCATATAAAGCATATATAAAAATAAGAGAACATTCAAAAATGATGAAACACTCTGATACATCAATGTGGATGTTTCAATGGATAAGTGGATTAATTATGATGTTCATTGCAACAATTCACTTATATATTATGTTTACACAACCTGAAAACATCGGTCCATATTCAAGTGCATATAGAGTTGTAAATCAACACATGTGGCTTTTATATATGGTTTTATTAATCTGTGTTGAGCTTCACGGTTCAATTGGATTGTATCGTGCGGCTATGAAATGGGGTTGGTTTGATGGAAAGAATCCTAAAGAGACGAGAAAAAAAATGATGAAAGCAAAAAAAATTGTAAGTATTTTCTTTCTAACTTTAGGAGTAGTAACACTATTTGCTTATATAAAAATTGGTATGGACAGAATTGACCATGCACCAATGAAATATAATCCTAATGATTCTATACAACTAATGAAAAAATAAAGGTTTTAATATGAAAATTAAATATTGTGATGCGTTAGTAATTGGTGGAGGTCTTGCAGGACTTCGTTCAGCAGTTGCAGCTGCGCAAAAAGGTTTAAGTACAACAGTTTTAAGTTTAGTTCCAGTTAAGAGATCTCATAGTGCAGCAGCTCAAGGTGGTATGCAAGCTAGTCTTGGTAATGCAAAAATGAGTGAAGGTGATAATGAAGATGTACACTTTAGTGATACTGTAAAAGGAAGCGATTGGGGATGCGATCAAGAAGTAGCAAGAATGTTTGTTACAACTGCACCTAAAGCAATTCGTGAACTTGCAGCTTGGGGTGTTCCTTGGTCTAGAATCAAAAAAGGGAACCATGAAGCAGTTATCAATACAAAAAAAACTAATATATTTGAAGAAGATGATAAACATGGTTTAATCAACTCAAGAGACTTTGGTGGTACAAAAAAATGGAGAACCTGTTATACCTCTGATGCAACAGGTCATACTATGTTATTTGCCGTTGCTAATGAGTCATTAAAACTAAATGTAAATATTGAAGATAGAAAAGAAGCAATTGGATTAATTCACCACAATAACAAATGTTATGGTGCTATTGTTAGAGATTTAATTACTGGTGATATTGTAGCTTATGTTTCAAAAGGTACTTTAATAGCAACTGGTGGATATGGAAGAATTTATGAAATCACAACTAATGCAGTTATTTGTGAAGGAATAGGAACTGCTATTGCTTTAGAAACAGGTATCGCAAAACTTGGAAATATGGAAGCTGTACAGTTTCACCCTACTCCACTTTTCCCATCTGGTATTTTATTAACTGAAGGTTGTCGTGGTGATGGTGGTGTTCTAAGGGATGTTGATGGACATAGATTTATGCCTGATTATGAACCTGAGAAAAAAGATCTAGCTTCAAGAGATGTTGTATCAAGAAGAATGATGGAACATATGAGAAAAGGAAAAGGTATTGATTCAGTTTATGGAACCCACCTTTGGTTAGATATTTCTATTTTAGGTAGAGAACATATTGAAAAAAATCTAAGAGATGTTCAAGAGATTTGTGAATCATTTGCAGGAATAGATCCAGCTGATGAAGGTCAAAAAGGTTGGGCTCCTGTTCATCCAATGCAACATTACTCTATGGGTGGTATTAGAACAAAACCAACAGGAGAATCACAAACTTTACAAGGATTATTTTCTTGTGGAGAAGCTGCTTGTTGGGATATGCATGGATTCAATAGACTTGGAGGAAATTCTGTTTCTGAAACAGTTGTTGCTGGTATGATTGTTGGGAATTACTTTGCAGATTATTGTATAGAGACTCAAATAGATATTCAAACAGATGTTATTGAGAAATTTGTCCATGAAAAAGAAGCTTATATGAAAAACTTAGTTTCTAAAAATAGTGGGGATGATGTATTTAAAATCAAAAATAGAATGAAAAAAATTATGCAAGATTATGTTGGAATTTTTAGAGATGGGGATGGTTTAGCAAAAGCTGTAAAAGAGCTTGAAGAGTTATATATCAAATCTAAAAATGTAGCTGTAAGAAATAAGCAACTTACTGCAAATCCAGAACTTGAAGAAGCATATAGAGTTCCAATGATGTTAAAAGTAGCTCTTTGTGTTGCAAAAGGGGCATTAGATAGAACTGAATCTAGAGGTGCTCATACAAGAGAGGATTATCCAAAAAGAGATGATGCGAACTGGTTAAAAAGAACTCTTACTTCATGGAAGGAAGGGGATACTATGCCAACAGTTGAATATGAAGACTTAGACATTATGAAAATGGAAATACCTCCTGGATTTAGAGGGTATGGAGCAAAAGGTAATTTAATTGAAAATCCTATTAGTGCTCAAAGACAAGCGCAAGTTGATGAGATGGTTGAGAAAATGGAATTAGATGGTAAAGATAGATATGAGATTCAAGATAAGCTTATGCCATTTCCACTTCAAGATGAATATAAAAGAAAAAATATTAGATTAGGAGATTTGTAATGTCTAGAGAATTAACTTTTAAAATACTTAGATATGATCCACAAGATGAAAAAAATGTTAGAGCTTACTTTGAAGAGTTTAAAATTCAAGAAGCTCCTAGTATGACAATTTATATTGCTCTTACTCAAATTAGAGAGAGTCAAGATGCGGGATTGAGCTTTGACTTTGTATGTCGAGCTGGGATTTGTGGATCTTGTGCAATGATGATAAATGGAAGACCTAAACTTGCTTGTAGAACTTTAACAAGAGATCTACCAAAAGAGATTATTTTACTTCCTCTTCCTACATTTAATCTTATCAAAGATTTATCTGTAAATACTGGTGTTTGGATGGATGAAATGAGTAAAAGAGTTGAATCTTGGGTTCACTCTTCTCATGAAGTAGATATTGCAAATATTGAAATGCCTATTGAGCCAGAAGTAGCTGATGCTGTATTTGAATTAGATAGATGTATTGAATGTGGATGTTGTGTTGCTGGTTGTGGTACAAAACTTATTAAAGAAGATTTCGTAGGTGCAGTTGGATTAAATAGAATTGCTAGATTTGAATGTGATCCACATGATGAGAGAACAATTGAAGATTATTATGAATTAGTTGGTGATGATAATGGTATATTTGGTTGTATGACTCTTCTTGGTTGTGAAGATACTTGTCCTAAACACTTACCTCTTCAAACTAAAATCGCTTACATGAGAAGAAAATTAGCTACTGTTAAAGGTTCTTAAG
>NZ_PDJV01000042.1 GCF_004116465.1 Arcobacter sp. F2176 | reverse complement strand
AATTAATATTTGTATAATAAAATGTTAGAGAAATATTACTTTAAAATAAATTAACTATTATATAAATATTCAAAAAATAAATGAAAGTTATAAAGATTAACATTTATAATATAGTATTTAATAAATTCTAATTTACCTAATATAAAGTTAAACGCTAAATTTAAAATATAAAAAACACTTTTTTAAATTTTTGATAATTATTTTGTTTAGTTGACAAAACATACTTATTCTATTAGACTATACAACGAACTAAATTTGTTCAAATACGATAGGATATTTTTAATATTTCTAGCTACCTAATAGAAATATCTACAAGTAATAAATTAGTAGGCTATTGTTATTTTTTACTATAAAAATTCACTATTCATTGATATTATCATTATGTTATAATAAAGAGATATAATAAATAAGTGATGCTTTTATTTTTTAATACAAATAATCAAAAATCCAAAAGTAATAAAATTACTTATTGAGTTTATTGTACAATGATTAGAATTGGCTCTTTTTAAATAATTCATAAATCAAAGTTAAATTTTTTAATTAAATATTTCTTAAAGTTCACCATGATGAAGTCTATTTACTATTAATATATCGTCAAAGTCCTTACTGTTTTTAAATTTTCTAATTATTTCATGAAGCTTATTACTAATATTTTTATTTATTTGGATATCAAATCTTTCTCCTCTAAAACTAACTTCCTTATCTAATTCAATCTTAACACTAACTCCAGAACTTGAAGTAGCTATAACATTAGAATTATTATCATTATCATTTATTAATACTTCTAATTTATTAATTGTTTCTATATCAAGTTCAAAATCAAATGTATAATCATCTTTTTCATATATCAGAGTGCATGATAACTGTCGAAGATTATTTATATATACTTTAATTGAAAAAGGATTATCCTTGTGACTGATATAACTTCCCTTAAAATATCCATAATCGTTTATAAAACTTTTTTCACCACCATATTCAATAGCTTTGTTTGGATTAAGTAACAAAGGTAATTCATCTTCATCTACAATATACTTTAGTGTAGGCCAAAAGATATCAAGAAAATTTTCATTAATAGATTGTCTGACACTTGATAAGTCAAGAAAATTACATCCGTTACTTAATGTTTGTTCTAAAAGCTGATATGGAACTCTTGCAGCATTTTCAGCAATCATATTATTTATAATTTCTTTTTTCTCAAAATTGCATATATCATCCTGTAAAGCACTAAGTAAATCTATTTCTTCAGATTCCAACTTATTTGTAAAATAATTGTAATATGATGTTTTATACATTTCTAATTTTGCAACTTCATGAGTTATTTTAAGAGCTGCCGTAATTGTATGTGAATAAGGTGTTACACTACTCATACTTAGCAAATGATGCAAATTATTTAATAAGTCACATATAAAAGATTCTGATATAGAATTAATAATTAAAAAATTCTTAGGCTTTTGGTAATAATCAACCAATATTTTAGAAATTGTATGTTTAATTCCAAATAAATCCTGAAAAGAGCCATAAGGACGACTATACATATTATTTTTAAAATTATTCTTTAATTCTTTTGTAATTCTAAACAATATTTTTTCTCTTGTTATAATGTATTCATCATGAAAAAGCATTTCAAACTTGTTTTCACTTAAACAGAGTATATAAATATAATTAACTAATTTTTCACTATAAATACTATCATTATTTTTTGCTTCAAGTACTTTCTTTATAATATTAGCTGCAAGATCTTCAAAGCATTCAAGCTTTTCTCCAAATAAAAATCGTGCCACTTCTTTAGCATTTTTAGCAAACTGCCCACCATCGTAATCTTCAGTAATTTCTATATGTCCTTCAATATAATGTACAACAATAATCCATTTACTAAGAGTAGCAGCAAAATTATAATAATCTTCATATTTTTTATTTTTTTTTACTAAATAAGTATATAGCATATAAAGAGTTTCATATGCAAAAAGATCTTCACCCTTATCTTTTAGTTTATAATTATCATAAATGAAGCCTTCCATTCTTATATGTGAAGGCATTAGATGTTCATATGTCTTAACAATAGTACTAATTTGTTCAGAATCACTTAAATCATTTTTTCTTGCAAAACTCTTAACAAAATCCATACAATTTTTTGCTATTCTTATTGTAACAGTAGTATTTCTATCTAGCATAACTTTTCCTTAATGATAAAATTATAATTGGGTTAACCTTAATGTCACATTAAGTGTGACAGTAACATAAAAAGTATTAATTTGATTTACTAGGCCAAAAAATCTTAGAAATGTAAAACGGCTTTTCAAATGTTAATACATATTACTTAATATATTTTTATTAACATTTTAAAAACAAATACCATTTATTCTTATTATATTTTAACCATCAACATTCTATACTTTTATAAATACAGGAGAAGAAGTGGAAAAGTTTGAATTTGAAGAGTTCGAAGATATTATTAATACTCGTATGTTTAAGTTCAATAATTATGGACCATTAAAGGAACCAATAACTTCATTTAAAATATATAGAGATTCTGATTTAAGAATCATTTTAAAATCCACTTCTAGTATACAAGCCAAATCAAATTTTATTGAGAAAACACAAGGATTAGTATATAATAATGAGGATAAAGTAGTACTACATTCTTATTATAATAAGAATGTAGAAATTACTCTCTTTGGAGTTACAACTTATTCAAATAATATTAATCTTAATTCTAATGAACAAAATGAATTATCTTTAATAAATACAATAAGTGCCACTTTAAAAAATGAAGGTGAAGAAAAATACATGATAGAGTGGATTGATAATATTGACTCTTTTTTCATCTTTGACCAATCAATTATACGTAATAAAAAAGTCCATAATTCATTATCAATTGATGATATTGTACTAAAAGATGAATCAATTAAAAATGATTCTCATCATTGTTTGCATATATTACTATCAGATGTTTTATCATGTTATTTGTGCCGCTCATCTGACTCTAATACGAAAGGTTTTATTTTATATAAAAATATAGAAGAAGAAGATATACGAAATAAACTTAGAAATTGTATATCATTTGTATTAGGCAAGCCTTTAATTTATTTAGGCTACTCATGCTACAACGATAATTCTGAATTAGTATCTTTTAAAACAATAAGAGGGCATGATTATAATGGTGCATTTAAATTAAATACACAAGCACCTACAATTTTGCATTCTCAAGCAACTAATGCCATTGATTCAATGATATTTAGCAATTTAGTTTCTAACATATACTCAATCTATGATGATATTGATTTTAGACATTTATCATGGTTATATTGGCATGCTTCTACATCAGCCCCACATAGTGCTGGTGTTCAATTTGGAGCTTGTATAGAATCATTATGCACAAAAAGTTTAACTGACAATGAAAAAAAATTGATTATAGATAAAACTATTTGGAAAAAATTTAGAAAAAATATAATAAATGAAAGCATTGAGACATTGGAAATAGATAAAGATATCAAAGAACAACTTAAATCAAAAATTGATATTTTAAATGTATTATCACAAAAAAAACAACTTCAGAATTTTCTTCAAAAAATCAACATAAAACTAAGTACTACAGAAGAAAATGCTTGGCAGCAAAGAAATGATTCTGCCCATGGTAATCCAGTAAAAGATGGAAACTATATAAAGATGATACGAGAAGTTAAAATATTAAGAACACTATTTAATAG
>NZ_PDJV01000041.1 GCF_004116465.1 Arcobacter sp. F2176 | reverse complement strand
GTGTATATTATAACATTGTCCTAATGGACACAAAAGGTAATATCCTAGTGCAATTAGATAAAAGTGAAAAAATAAATAAATCTGAAGATGAGATTATTGATTTATCTTTAAGTAGTAATGATTATGTTGAATCTTTTAAATTTCATGATTTTATTCCAAGTAAAAAGAAAAGTTTAGTTTATGCATCTAAAGTTACAAAAACTAATGATCCAAATTCAGAATCAATTGGAATTTTATGCTTATGTTTTAAGTTTCAAGATGAGATGAAAGGTATTTTTAATAATCTAAAAGAGATAAAAAATAAGGAGTGTTTAACAATTTTAGATAAAGATGGAGTAGTAATTGCTACTAGTGATAAGTATCATGTGAATTTAGGAACAATTTTAGAATTTAATCCAAATAGTAAATTCTCTTTTATTTCTCATGGAGGTAGAGATTATTTATCTAAAACATGTAAAACAAATGGTTATCAAGGTTATTTTGGACAAGAATGGTATGGTCATATTTTGCTTCCTTTAGACTATGCTTTTGTTGAAGAAGATGATAATTTAAATATTGATCAAGATATTTTATTGGCAATCTTACAAGGAGGGGAGAGATTTAGTGATGAACTAAAAAAAATCCCACTTGAAGCAAATAATATCCAAGAAAATTTAAATAGATTAGTTTGGAATGGAAATCTCAACCGAGGTAATCAAGATAAAAGTGAATTAACAAAAAGCTTTTCTAGGGCACTTTTAAATGAGATAAGTCTAACTGGAGAGAAAACTAAAAAAATATTTGATTTATCTATTGCTAATCTTACTAAAACAATTATATTAAATAATGCAACTTATGTCGCTTCTTTGATGGTAGATATTATGGATAGAAATCTATATGAAAGAGCAAATGATTGTAGATGGTGGGCTTTAACCCAAGATTTTAAAGATGTCTTAACCTCTAGTTCTGTAGATAAAACTAATAATAGTAAATTAACAGAGATTTTAAAGTACATCAATAGTCTTTATACAGTTTATACAAATTTATTTATTTATGATAAAAATGGAATTATTCTTGCTGTTTCTAAGGAAGAAGAAAAACATTTAGTTGGAATGCAATTAAATGATAATACCCTTGAAAATACAATGAAAATAACAGACAATAATGATTATTTTGTGTCAAATTTTAAAAGAACAAAATTCTATAATGATGATTACACTTACATTTATTACTCTTCTATCAAATCAAATGAGAATGTCGTAGGTGGTATTGGTGTAGTTTTTGATTCAAAAGTTGAATTAAAAGCAATGCTTGAAGAATCAATTCCAAATTATAAATCATCAGCTGATGAAAAGAGATTTGGAGTATTTACTGATAAAAAAGGATTAATAATCTCTTCTACAAGTGGGGACTTAAAAGTCGGAAAAACTTTAGATATTGACTTGAAATTTTTGAATATGGTAAATGGAGAATCCCATAGTGAAATAATAGTTTACAATGGTAACTACTATGCTATTGGAATAAAATGTTCTCAAGGATATAGAGAATATAAAATTGCTGATAATTATTCAAATGACATTTTTGCAATATTTTTCTCTTATATAAGTTCTTCAGATTTGAAGATTTCTCATAGTAAAGAAATATTTAAAGAAATTAGTGGAAATAAATCAGAAGACACACAAGAAATAGGGACTTTTTTCATAGGTGGGAAGTGGCTAGGTATTGAAATAGAAAATTTAATTGAAGTTGTGAGTATTTCTAAATTAGATCTATCTCCTACAATGAATAATGACCACTATTTTAAAGGAACTATTATCTATAACAATAGTGCTGTTGGAGTGATAGATATTAAGAATTTTTTAGATGAAAAAGTTGAAGAAGAGTACAAAGAAGTTGTCATTATAAAACATTTTGACAAAGATAGTGAGAATTACATAGGTATATTAGTAAATGAACTAGGTGATATTCCTGAGGTTTCCAAAGCTAGAATCAAGAAGATTGATAATTATTTGTTAGGGAATTGTACATTAATAAACTCTGTAATAGTTCCTCTTGAGGGTTCAAAAGATGATAAATTATTATCAATACTTGATATTGAGATGTTAAAAAACAACTTGGTAGAATAACAAAAGTAAAGACTTATATCCCTTGAAGTAATATTTGCCAAATGTACTCAACTTCTTCATCATCCAAGAAAATTAGCGATTTTTCTTTAAAAAGTTCGTCTATTTTGTAAAATTCAAATTTTTTCGAATAAGTGCAATTAGGATGAACTGGATGAAAACTTCGTACAAGTGAGATTTCATCGTTTATCTCTTGTTCACAAAGTAGACAAATATACTCGCTATGAAGTCTTCCTTCATGTTCTAGTAGTTTTATATAAGTTTCACAAATAGCTCGTTTGGCATCTTGTTTTATAAGTTTGTGAGCCAGTTCTTCTAATAAATTAAAATAAAAATCATCTATATCTTCCACATCTTTTAAATGTGGATAAAAAAGCTTTAAAAATCTTTGCCAGCAATAAAGTTTTTCTTTTACAAAAATCCAATTAAAACTTATTTGAAGTACATCTTTTAGTCTAGGCATTGTACTTTTTAGATTTGATTCTAATTCAAAATCAATCTTATATCCAACATTAATTGTAGAGTGTCTTCCTCCATAAAATCTATATGTAGTATAAATACTATCATCTGTAAGAATAGTAACTATTAAGTCATCATCTCTTACAGATTTTATATCGATTATATAACCTTGCATCTATTCTTCAAGACTCTTCATATCAATTATTTCATCAATGATTTCTTGAGCTTCTTCATCATCAATCTCACCAGCTTCTAAATCATCAATTAAATCTTGAAACTCTTTTCTCATCTCTTGCATATATTTTATTTCTTCTTTAGTTTTATCATCACTTTTTTTTGATGCAACTAATTCAAATAACTCATCTAAATAGTCTTCAACATCAGGTATAACTTCGTTGTGTACTAGATTTAAAAGTTTTTCTTGTATAGTCATATTATTTTCCTTTTAAATTTGAAAAAAAATTATAACAAAAGATTACTACTTGTTTGCTTCATAATTATACTTATGGTATTATTCTTGACATATTATAAAAAGGAAAATGTAGATGTCTGTGTTTGAAAATGTAAAAATAGCTAAAAAAGCAAATATTTTATATGAAGGTCATGTTACAAGTAGAGCAATAGAGTTTGAAGATGGTTCAAAAAAAACTTTAGGTGTTATGTTACCTGGAGAGTATGATTTTACAACTATTCATGAAGAACTTATTGATGTAGAATCTGGAGAATTAGAAGTATTATTACCTGCACAAGATTGGAAAAAAATTGTTGCACCACAAAGTTTTAAAGTACCTGCTAACTCTAAATTTAAATTAAAAGTTATTTCACTAGTTGATTATTGTTGTTCATTTAAAATACACTAAGATAGAAAGATTTTTCCTATCTTAGCTTATTTGTAAAAGTTTATATCCCACCCCTCTTAGATTTAAAACCATTCCATTTTTTAGTTTACTTCTTAATTTATGAACGATAGTTCTCATGCTTACTGATTCCATCTCTTTACTATCCCAAACATATTCATGAATCATATCAATAGTGACTGTTTTATTTATGTTTTTAACTAAGAGTGATAAGAGTAGTTTTTCTTTTATTGTTAGTTCTATTTCATGTCCATGTTTATATAAAGTTTGGTTTATCAAATCGTAATTATACTCATAGCCCAAATCAATATTTAAATTCAGATCATTATTTTGTGATATATGGTTTAAATGGTATTTTATTCTTAAAAAAAGTTCTTCAAAATCAAAGGGTTTTTTTATATAATCATTACACCCATAATCAAAAGAATTTTTGATATTTTCTATATCTATTTCAGCACTTATCATGATTACAGGACTGTTTGGATTATCTTTTCTTATTGTTTTTAATATTTCATGTCCATCAAATCCTGGAACATTTAAGT
>NZ_PDJV01000040.1 GCF_004116465.1 Arcobacter sp. F2176 | reverse complement strand
AAAATGCAATAGAACATGTAAAAAAAAATCATCCAGATCTGATATTAATGGACATCAATCTAAAAGATAGTATGAATGGAATAGAAGCAGCCAAATACATCTGGCAATACTATAAAGTACCAATTATCTTTTTAACCTCATATGGAGATAACAAAACAATAAAAGAAGCAATGATTTGCGAGCCTTATGCTTATTTACTTAAACCTTGTAGAGATGAAGAGATAAGAGCTACCATCGAAACAACCCTACATAAACATAATTATTTTTTTAAAAATAAAGAAATAATAGGAAAAGACAAAAATATACAAACCATCTTTTTAGAAGATAATTTCTCTTTTGATAAAACAAAAGGTATTTTATACAAAAAAGACAATCCTTTGAAACTAACAGGCAATGAAGTAAAACTTATTCAATTATTAAGTGACTATCCAAATGAACCTGTAAATTTTAATAGAATAAGCACTTATATTTGGAGAGAAGATGCATATGACTTAGCAAAATTAAGAACGCTGATTTATAGATTAAAAATAAAAATTGGAAGCAATATTATTGAAAATATATTTGAACTAGGATATAAGTTGAAAATAAAATAGATGTTTAAAGTTAATCTAAACTCTCTTAATACAAAAATATTTATTACCTTTATACTATTAGGGTTATTTTTATTAAGTGTATTATTAGTACAACTTATTCCAAATATGCAAAATGAACAAAAAAATCACATATCTGATGAAATAGAAAATATCATATATCTAACTACTCAACAACTAATTCTTGCAGAAAAAGCAATCAAAAATAATGGTATTATTAAAAGAGATAAATTAAAATCTATTATGGAACTAGAAGCAAATAAAATTTATAACAAAATAAACAAAACAAATAATATAAAAGATTTTTCAGCTATTAAATATAAGACAAATAATAAAGAAGCGATATTTAATATTTCAATTTTAGATAAAAATAAAAATGTAATCTTTCAAGTAGAAAAAGAAGACTTTTCTAAAATAAAAGATAAATTAAAAGAAGATGAGTTTTTAAGATATGATGAAAAAAATGAATATGTATGTTCTTCTGGAATTAGAAAATTCTTTTATACAAAAAAATTAATTAAGTTAAATAAATATCTTATAATTTCAAGCGATATAGATAAAATGCCCATAAAAGGCAAAGGTCTTGAACTAAATATTAAAACTGATATTCAAACTAGTTTTTCAAGATTGGAAAGATTTCATAAGGGTAAGACTTATTTGATGTGGTTAAATATCAAAAATGCTCAAGATAATAAAATCTTATATAATAAGAATGATAACTCAGAATATAATACAAAATATTGTTTAAGTAGATTATCAAAGTTTAGATTTCCTAAAACTGGACTTTTAACAGGAAAACAGATTTTAGAAGCAATTGATAAAGAGCCTATCAAACACCTTCTTGACTCGCCTGAAGATCCGGGTAATTATATTTATCCCACATTAACTTGGGTTAGATTAATAAGTAGTGATACCACAGAAAAATTTCTTTATATAACTTCTGTGTATGAAAAGGATTTTATTCAAAGTATCGATTCTTCATTGTTAAAAGTTTTACCTGCTGTGATTATTTCTTTTATTATTGCACTTATAATTGGTTCATTATTATTTAAACGATTATTTAAAAGTATAAATATTCTTACACATACTTCAAAGCAAGTAAATGAAGGGAAATTAAATCATAGAAATAATCTAAAAGGCAATGATGATATAGCCATGCTAGCAAATGCTTTTGATAAGATGTTGGATTCTTTAGAAAAAAACATCAATGAATTAGATAAAAAAGTTGAAGAGAAAACAAAACAATTAACAAATTCTTTAAAAGAAAAAGAGACTTTATTAAAAGAGATTCATCATAGGGTAAAAAATAATTTAGCTATCACTATAAATCTAATAAAACTAGAAAAATCAAAAATAAATAATGAGGAAACAAAAAGTTCTCTTACAAATATCCAAGATAGAATCTTTGTGATGGAATTACTTCATAGAAAGCTATATGAATCAGAAAATTTAAGCTTTATATCACTAAAAAAATATATAAATGACCTAACAAAAGATATAGAACTCAGTTACAATAAAACAAATTATGTCAAAATAAATAATGATATTGATGATATCAATATGGATATCGACCATGCACTGCCTTGTGGACTTATTATAACGGAGTTGATAACAAATTGTTTTAAATATGCATTTAATGGTAAAGATGGACTAATTGATGTATCTTTTAAATGTATTGATAAAACATGCTATTTGAGTGTAAGGGATAATGGAATAGGACTAAATAAAGATATTGATATAAATAACACTCAAACTTTAGGTTTACAGATTATTTCAAATATTGTAAAAGGTCAACTATTTGGACAGTTTAAATACTCTTTTGATGATGGTTCTAGCTTTGATATAGTTTTTGATTTATAAATATTATAAGGAGAGTAATCCTTATAATACTTCAATTTGGCAGTTTAAGTCTATGCTTCCACCCTTGATAATTTGAGCTCTTAACCCTGCTTTATGCACCATTTGAGTTAGTGTTTTTTTCTCGTCCAGTTTTTCAGCTATATATTTACAAGGTTCACATAATCTAATACCTTTTAACACTACTTCACCTATTTGAAACTCTTTTCCAACTAGTGAGTTTAAATCACAATTTGTAACTGCGATATTTCGTCTAAAGTCTTCAGGTGTAAATGAAAGGTTGTGTTCTTCATTTAGTGCATTTATATTTTCTATTTCTATTAGTGTTACATCTCTATCAGGTTCTATCTCACCTTTATTAGAAAATGTCCCTTCTTGGTTATAGTATCTATCTCCAAAGATTCCTTTTCCAACTTCTAATACTACTTGATTTACATTTTGCATAGGGCTTTCAATACTTTTTGAGATAAGAAGATTCGATATTTTTCCTGACATAGTGTTTTCCTTTATTTCTTTTGATTATAGCTTAATAAAATATTTATTATATTAACAACTTTTAAAATATAATTGTTCTAACGAACTTTTTCCAAAATATTTTATATATTCTTGTTCAGCATATGAATCCATCATTCCAGAAATATAATCAATAACAAGTCTTACATTAGGGTAATCTAAAGTTCGTAATTCAGCAGGTAAAAGAATATTGCCTTTGTTATATGACAAATCAGTATAAACTTCAAATAATCCCCTTATAACTTTTTCACCTTTTTTTTCATAGTGTTGAATATCTTTTTTTCTTAATATTGTTATAAATAATAATTTCTTTAATCCTTCTGCCAGTTTATTATTCCCTTCATATCCTAATTCACTTCCACTATTTTTATGTAAAATTGAAATTTTTTTACACAAAACATTTACAATCTCAGAAGTTAACTCTTTTCTTAAAACAGCTGAATATTCTTCCGATGTTTCAAGTTTTTTACATTCTAATGCCGTTTTTTGTACTTTTTTTGTAATCTCAGAAAATTCATCATAAGCACATGAGAAATCTTTACTAATTTTAAACTCATGTAATATTTCACCAAGGCTAATTATTCCCGAACTTAATGCATCCTCTAAATCATGAGCAGCATATGCAATTTCGTCAGAAATATCCATAATTTGTGCATCTATACTTTTTATGACATTTACTTTATTCTCTTCTAATTCTTTTTTTAAAAAATCATAATCATCTTCATATAAAAATTTTTTATTTTTAATATTACCTCTATTAAAATATTTTGTTACACCAAGTAATGTTCTAATCGTTAAATTTAATCCCTCATAAGCATGATGTTTTTTTTCTAATTTTTTTAGTATTCTAAAGGTTTGTGCATTTCCTTCATAGCCACCAACATTAACTGATAATTCGTTTAATATAATTTCACCATAATGTCCAAATGGAGGATTACCTAAATCATGTGCTAAAGAACAACTTTCGGTAACAACCGTCATTTTTATACCAAGATTCTGAGCAATTGAACGTGCAATTTGCGCGACTTCAAGACTATGAGTTAATCTATTTCTATTAAAATTAGTTGAATTTATTCCTAATAATTGCATTTTACCTTGTAATCTTCGAAATGAAGATGAATATAAAATTCTTGCATAATCTCTCATAAATTCATCTCGTCCAGAATCTCTACCATCATTTACGTTAGTCGATCTCTTATCCAAACTACTTAATTTTAATTCTTCTTCCTGTGCAAACTCCATTATTTCTTTAGAATACATTTATGTCCTTTTATGTTATGTATAGTTATGCCATATAAAATTAATCTATTTTATTTTACTATAAAAATACTATATAAATATCACTATTTAACTTTTGTATAGAATTAATATACTCTCTTGAAGAGGTAAACCTCTTCGCTTTCTTACTTTTGTATTGACTAAAAGTAAGCAAAAACAACTACAGCTTCGAAGCCAAAGGTTCCCTCACTTATTATTTTTATCTTTTCTGATTGCTAAAACTCGTTTATTAAAACTTGCATTTAGCAACTTTTAAACACTCGCACAGTTATCAATCTTGTTTAGAAAAGAGAAAAATAAACGCTCGGCTTCTGTAGATGTAGCAATATTATTTGGTGTCTATATATTACTTTATAAACTAGCAGTTAAAACTATCGTCTTTTCTTTCTGCCTTTGATGAAGCTGGAAGTTACATGTTTATTTTCGGTTACGCCCGAAACTGTTTGAGTTTCCACCTTTAAAAACAATTAAAAAGAGTCTATATTTTATTAAACAAAAATATTATTTCATTTCAATTTCCTTTTTATTTTGAGTAAAATTCAAGTATCTTTTAGAATC
>NZ_PDJV01000039.1 GCF_004116465.1 Arcobacter sp. F2176 | reverse complement strand
AAAAACTCAAGAGTTGGCGACGACTTACGTTTCCACAAGGGGACCCTGCAGTATTATCAGCGATGAAGTGCTTGACTTCCGGGTTCGGAATGGAGCCGGGTATTTCCACTTCTCAATAATCACCAACAAAGTTGAGTATTAAAAGCAAAGAATGCTCTTAATACTCAACTCAATTGTCTTGAGTGTATATTAATGTTAAAGTCTTTTACACAACTTTTATTAAGTATGTACTTAATAAGATAGTAAACCAAGAAATATATAAAATAAGCCAAACGATCTATTAGTACTAGTCAGCTAAATGAATTACTTCACTTACACATCTAGCCTATCAACCAGCTAGTCTTGCTGGGATCTTCAGGGAAAGTTCATCTTAGAGTTGGCTTCGAGCTTAGATGCTTTCAGCTCTTATCACATCCGTACGTAGCTACCCAACGATGCTCTTGGCAGAACAATTGGTACACCAGTGGTACGTTCATCCCGGTCCTCTCGTACTAGGGACAAATCTCTTCAACTTTCCTACGCCCACGGAAGATAGGGACCGAACTGTCTCACGACGTTCTGAACCCAGCTCGCGTACCGCTTTAAATGGCGAACAGCCATACCCTTGGGACCTGCTCCAGCCCCAGGATGCGATGAGCCGACATCGAGGTGCCAAACCTCCCCGTCGATGTGAGCTCTTGGGGGAGATCAGCCTGTTATCCCCGGCGTACCTTTTATCCTTTGAGCGATGGCCCTTCCACACAGAACCACCGGATCACTATGACCGACTTTCGTCTCTGCTCGAGTTGTATCTCTTACAGTCAGGCTGGCTTATGCCATTATACTCAACAAGCGATTTCCATCCGCTTTGAGCCAACCTTTGCAAGCCTCCGTTACTTTTTAGGAGGCGACCGCCCCAGTCAAACTACCCACCAGACATTGTCCTGAACGAGGATAACTCGTCCCAGTTAGTAACTCAAATATTCAAGGGTGGTATCTCAAGGGTGGCTCCCTATGTACTTGCGTCCATAGTTCATAGCCTCCCACCTATCCTGCACATGAATATCCAAGCTACAGTGTCAAGCTGTAGTAAAGGTGCACGGGGTCTTTCCGTCTTTCCGCGGGTAGGAGGAATTTTCACCTCCACTACAATTTCACTGGATCCCTGGTTGAGACAGCTCCCATCTCGTTACGCCATTCATGCAGGTCGGTATTTAACCGACAAGGAATTTCGCTACCTTAGGACCGTTATAGTTACGGCCGCCGTTTACTCGGGCTTCAATCAAATGCTTCGCTTACGCTGACATCATCAGTTAACCTTCGAGCACCGGGCAGGCGTCACACCTTATACATCCTCTTGCGAGTTAGCAAAGTGCTGTGTTTTTGGTAAACAGTCGGGAGGGACTCTTTGTTGCAACCTCTTCCGCTTTTGAGAGTAAATCTCTATACAGAAGTAGGCACACCTTATACCGAAGATACGGTGCTAGTTTGCAGAGTTCCTTAACCAGGGTTCTTCCACGCGCCTTAGAATACTCATCCCACCCACCTGTGTCGGTTTACGGTACGGGCAACAAATAATATACTTAGTGGCTTTTCTTGGCACGACAGTATCATCGATTCTGAATTGATTCCGAAAAATCGCAACAGCCTGTAAGATCTCGGTCGAATGTATCCCGGATTTGCCTAAGATACAACCTACATCCTTCGAGCCACTATTCCATCAGTGACCTCGATTAACTCTATGCGTCCCCACATCGCGCTTATTTGTTGGTATTGAAATATTAATCAATTTGCCATCGTCTACCCCTTTCGGACTCGACTTAGGTCCCGACTAACCCTACGATGACGAGCATCGCGTAGGAAACCTTGGGTTTTCGGCGTTGAGGATTCTCACCTCAATTATCGCTACTCATGCCTGCATGCTCACTTCTATCCGCTCCAGCACTCCTCGTCGGTATACCTTCAACGCTGAATAGAACGCTCTCCTACCACTTGTACAAGTACAAGTCTAAAGCTTCGGTGTACATCTTAGCCCCGTTATATTTTCCGCGCAAAATCACTAGACCAGTGAGCTGTTACGCTTTCTTTAAAGGGTGGCTGCTTCTAAGCCAACCTCCTGGTTGTCACAGTAACTTCACATCGTTTTCCACTTAGATGTAACTTTGGGACCTTAGCTGTTAGTCTGGGTTGTTCCCCTCTCGACGATGGATTTTATCACCCACCGCCTGACTCCTATGATTACGCATATAGTATTCGAAGTTTGATAGGGTTTGGTACCGCGGTAAGCAGCCCTAGCCCATTCAGTGCTCTACCCCTATATGTTACGACATAAGGCTATACCTAAATATATTTCGGAGAGAACCAGCTATCACGAAGTTTGATTGGCCTTTCACCCCTATCCACAAGTCATCCCAAGACTTTTCAACGTCAGCGGGTTCGGTCCTCCACTGGCTCTTACACCAGCTTCAACCTGCTCATGGATAGATCACTTCGTTTCGGGTCTGCAGCATCTGACTATGTCGCCCTATTAAGACTCGCTTTCGCTACGGCTCCGTACTTGACTTAACCTTGCCAGACACCACAACTCGCAGGCTCATTATGCAAAAGGCAGTCCGTCACCCTGTTGCAAGCAACATAGGGCTCCGAATGATTGTAAGCTAATGGTTTCAGGTTCTATTTCACTCTCCTCGCTGGAGTACTTTTCACCTTTCCCTCACGGTACTTGTTCACTATCGATCTGTAAGTAGTATTTAGGATTGGAGGGTGGTCCCCCCAGATTCAGACAAAATATCACGTGTTCCGTCCTACTCAGGATACCAATAGAGCTCTCAAGAGTTTCGTATACAGGAGTTTCACCTTCTATGCTATACCTTTCCAGATATTTCTACTACTCTTTTAAGTCTCACATTATGGTCCTACAACCCCCTATGCAAGCATAGGGTTTGTCCTAATCCGCGTTCGCTCGCCGCTACTTACGGAATCTCATTTGATTTCTCTTCCTCTGGCTACTGAGATGTTTCACTTCACCAGGTTAGCTCCCCGCAGGGTAACATATATCTCTATATGCTGGGTTGTCCCATTCGGAAATCCTCGGATCAAAGCTCTTTGGCAGCTCCCCGAGGCTTATCGCAGCCTAATACGTCCTTCATCGCCTCTTACAGTCTAGGCATCCACCATTAGCCCTTAATAGCTTATAATTTGTATAACTATATTTCTATAGTTACCTTTTTGATAATTATTCCTTGGCTACTATCTTATTAAATACAATATTTAATAAAACAGTAATTGTGTGTTTAAATTGTTTTCTATTTTGTATTAAAATAAATCTCTTTATTCTAATTCGAAAAAATTTTAAAGACTTTAACATTAAATTTTTAAATAACATTTTGATTCGAAAACCAAATATAAATCTTATACTCTAAGACTTATATTTAACTTTCTTTCTGTTCTACTTGGTTTATCTCTTAAAATTATTCACTATTCACTATTAGTTATTCATTCTTAAGTTGGTGGAGAATAGCGGGATCGAACCGCTGACCTCCTGCGTGCAAGGCAGGCGCTCTCCCAGCTGAGCTAATTCCCCAACAAAGATTATCTTCTTCTCATGGTGGGCCTACCAGGACTTGAACCTGGGACCTCACGATTATCAGTCGAGCGCTCTAGCCAGCTGAGCTATAGGCCCATTCTTCACCTATTATTTTCAATAACCTTTACAAACCGAATATGATATTGGATATTTACCCATTGTTTTTTTATTTCTTGAGATTAGAAACGAATCTAATCTCATTACTCTGAAAGGAGGTGATCCAACCGCAGGTTCTCCTACGGTTACCTTGTTACGACTTCACCCCAGTCGCTAAATCCACTGTGGAAGGTAGCTATTTTAGCATCCCCGCTTCGAATGAATTCAACTCCCATGGTGTGACGGGCGGTGAGTACAAGACCCGGGAACGTATTCACCGTAGCATAGCTGATCTACGATTACTAGCGATTCCAACTTCATGTAGTCGAGTTGCAGACTACAATCCGAACTGGGAGGCATTTTTGAGATTCGCTCCACGTCACCGTATTGCTGCTCTTTGTATACCCCATTGTAGCACGTGTGTAGCCCTGGTCGTAAGGGCCATGATGACTTGACGTCGTCCTCACCTTCCTCCTACTTGCGTAGGCAGTCTCGTTAGAGTTCTCAGCCGAACTGTTAGCAACTAACGACGAGGGTTGCGCTCGTTGCGGGACTTAACCCAACATCTCACGACACGAGCTGACGACAGCCGTGCAGCACCTGTATGAAAGCTCCTGCAAGCAGGCACCAATCCATCTCTGGAAAGTTCTTTCTATGTCAAGACCAGGTAAGGTTCTTCGCGTATCGTCGAATTAAACCACATGCTCCACCGCTTGTGCGGGTCCCCGTCTATTCCTTTGAGTTTTAATCTTGCGACCGTACTCCCCAGGCGGTACACTTAATGTGTTAACTGCATTACTGCAAGGTCTAGCCTCACAACAACTAGTGTACATCGTTTAGGGCGTGGACTACCAGGGTATCTAATCCTGTTTGCTCCCCACGCTTTCGCGTCTCAGCGTCAATTATGTTCCAGTAGATCGCCTTCGCAATCGGTATTCCTTCTGATATCTACGGATTTTACCCCTACACCAGAAATTCCATCTACCTCTCCCACATTCTAGGTTAACAGTTTTGGAAGCAGTTCTATGGTTGAGCCATAGGATTTCACTTCCAACTTATTTACCCGCCTACACGCTCTTTACGCCCAGTAATTCCGAGTAACGCTTGCACCCTCCGTATTACCGCGGCTGCTGGCACGGAGTTAGCCGGTGCTTATTCATATAGTACCGTCATTATCTTCCTATATAAAAGGAGTTTACGCACCGAAATGTGTCATCCTCCACGCGGCGTTGCTGCATCAGACTTTCGTCCATTGTGCAATATTCCCCACTGCTGCCTCCCGTAGGAGTCTGGACCGTGTCTCAGTTCCAGTGTGACTGATCATCCTCTCAAACCAGTTAGGTGTCATTGTCTTGGTGAGCCATTACCTCACCAACTAACTGATACCGTACAGGCCAATCCTAGAGCCATAAATGTTTCCCTTGCAGACTTAGGTCTTAAAGGCATATGGGGTGTTAGCAGACGTTTCCATCTGTTATCCCCCTCTCTAGGGCATGTTACCTATATATTACTCACCCGTGCGCCACTTAGCTGACAGTTAAAGCAAGCTTTAACCCGTTCTCGTTCGACTTGCATGTGTTAAGCACGCCGCCAGCGTTCACTCTGAGCCAGGATCAAACTCTCCATAAATGTTTAGTTTAATCATGACTAGTGTCTAACTCTTTTATCTAATCTTTCCAAAGAAAAATTAATTGCAATTGTTTACTGACATTACTCATTGTTTTTTTAATAGACGAGAATTGTATAAATTCTCTTGTTTTATATCATATTCGGTTTATAAAAGTTACTTACTTCTTAAAACCGTAGTTTGTTAAAGAACATCAACCCTTTGCGACGTTTGTCACTCAAATTGGACGGGAATTATAATAGGTTTTTT
>NZ_PDJV01000038.1 GCF_004116465.1 Arcobacter sp. F2176 | reverse complement strand
CAGTTTAGCAATTTAGCTCAAACACAAGCTCATTAAATATAATGGCTTCCTGTTAAAATCAATCTACATCTAACCGACTCTATAATAAAATTGTACTACTTACTTGAGTGATAAATTAATTATACAAACGTTAAGAAGAGTGCTAAATGCACTCTTTAGTGAGTTTTACAGGGCAGAAAATAAATATATAACTGGAAGGAAGCTTTGCCTTCATCAATTCGGCAGTCTTTTTTGCTTACTTTTTCGATATCAAAAAGTAAGAAAGCGAAGAGTTTACCTCTTCAAGAGCATCTTTAATCCTCAAAAAGCTTAGTTTCCTTCCCATCAAAACTAAGCACATTTTTCTTCTTCATATAAGCAACATGTTCCTCTTCACTCATTTTATTATATAAAATAGGTAACTCATCCCTTTGACCTATGAAGTCATATAAAGGAACACCTTTACCACATGAGTTATTTACATTCTCAATAGTTACTTCAAAAACTTGTCTTGCTGCTCTTTTTGTAGAGAAGTGAGAGATATATTCTTCCCAGGCATCATCTTTTTTTTGTATCGCTTTTGCTTTACAATAAAGCCTTAGAATATTTGGTGCACCCTCAAAAGCGCAAAACATAATAGTCATTCTATTATCTTCTAATAAATGAGCAGCCGTTTCATTTCCACTTCCAAAATAATTTAACCATAAAATTTTATTTTCATCTATTATCTTAAAAGTATCATCTAAACCTTTTGGTGAAAGATTTATTTTCCCATCTTTTGGAGTAGTTGAGACAAAAAACATCTTTTGTTTTTTTATAAACTCTATATCAAGTTTACTAAGTTTATCAGTAATATTTGCCATAAATTTCCTTTAACAATCAAGTTAAGAGTTTAAGATTAATTATCTTTTATTTTGATAAAAAATATTTAACAATAATGATAATGAATATTAATTAATACTAAAGTTTATTTGTTTTATAATCCTTTTTTTTATAAGGAATGACAATGGAAAAAACGATAAAGCTAATAAGAGTTTCACTTGGTATTATATTTTTATGGTATGGGATGTTAAAATTCTTCCCTCAATTAAGTCCTGCAGAAGACTTAGCAATTACGACTATTCATAAACTGTTTTTTGGATTGATAAATGATACCTTATCAATCAAACTATTAGCTATTTGGGAAGTTACTGTTGGTATAGGGTTTATTTTTGGTATATATACAAGATATGTGGTTGTTTTATTTCTAACACATATGATTTGTACTTTTACACCATTATTTATCTTACCAGATATTTCATTTACCCATGCACCATATGCCTTTACACTTGTAGGACAATATATTGTAAAAAATGTGGTATTTATTTTAGCAGGAATTTTGATTTATCAAAATGAAATAAATCAAAGAAAAGAAGTAAAAGCAATATGACAAATGAAGAGTTTAACTCTTCATTTTGCTTTTATTCAGCTAGTAAATTTCTATAAAACTCTCTATATTTTGTATCACCCTCATCTCTTGCTTTCATAGCAGCTCTTGGATGTTCGTTTAACTGACCAGTTAACATATATGGAATACTATATCCCCAATCAAGCTCTTTTTCTAAAGGTACAATATACTCTTCAATGAACTTCAATACAGGCATCATTTTGTATTTTGGATTTTTTAGAAAACCAATTAAAAGTTCAAGGGGACAATTTCCAGCTCCACGTCCAAGTCCAGAAATAGTCACATCTAAAAAACTTGCTCCATACATCATAGCTTCGATTGTATTTGCGTATGCTAGTTGTAAGTTATTGTGAGCATGAATACCTATTTTCTTACCAGTTTTTTCTGCATAAGCTAGGTATTTTTCTGTAAGTTTATTAATTTGTTCAGGATAAAAAGAACCAAAACTATCAGCAATATAAATAATATCTACATTTGTTTTACTTAGTTGCTCTAATACTTCGTTTAACTCATCATCAAAAGATTTAGATATAGCCATAATATTTACAGTTGTTTCATAACCTTTTGCATGAGCTTCTTCGATTAGCTCAATGGCTGCTGGAAGTTGATGGATATATGTTGCTATTCTAATCATATCAACAACACTTTCACTTTTTGGAAGTAATTCAGAAGGTACAGTTCTACCAATATCTGACATAACTGCTATTTTCATATTTGTATTGTTTTCACCAACTATTCTTCTTATATCTTCTTCTTTACAGAAGTTCCAAGCCCCAAATTCATCTTCACTCATAATAGAAGGAGAATTATTTTTCCCTATTTCCATATAGTCAACACCAGAAGCAACACAAGTTTCATAGTGAGCTTTTACAAACTCATCTGTAAAGTGATAGTTATTTACCAATCCCCCATCTCTAATCGTACAATCAAATACTTTTATGTCTTCTCTTACTGACAATATTGAACCTTTTTTCTCAATCATCCTTCTATAATCCCCCTAGCTTTTTTTTATTTTACAATAAGTTCTTCAAGAACTCAACTGTCATTCTAACCCCTGCTCCACTTGCACCATGAGGATTATATCCCCAAGCTTTTTCTACAAATGCAGGTCCTGCTATGTCAAAGTGCAACCATTTATCTTTATTTTCATCATATATAAAATTATCTAAAAATAACCCAGCTGTAATTGCCCCACCATATCTTGTATTAGCAATATTACAAATATCAGCAATCTCAGATTTGATAGTTTTTCTCAAAAATCTATTAAATGGTAAAGTTGTTGCATATTCCCCAGAGTTTAAGGCATTGCAAACTGCATCTCTTTTTAAAACTGTATTATTACCCATGATTCCAGTTGTGTATTCACCAACACCTACCACACAAGCACCAGTTAGAGTTGCATAATCAAAGATATAATCGAAATCTTTGATTTTATCTTGGGCATAACATAAACAATCTGCAAGCACAAGTCTACCTTCAGCATCTGTATTTCGCACTTCTATAGTCTTACCATTTTTAGCCACAAGTACATCATCTGGTTTATAAGCATCTCCACCAATCATATTTTCAACAGCACCAATGATTCCATGAACTTCAATTGGTAAGTTTAGTTTTGCAACAGCATTTAAAATACCAATAACTGCACAACCACCACTTTTATCTGATTTCATAGTAACCATAAAATCAGCAGGTTTTAAAGACAACCCTCCTGAATCATAAGTTAAACCTTTACCTACAAGTACCACTTTTCTAACTGGATCTTTTGGTTTATATGCCATATGAATAAGTTTTGGTTCATGAACACTTGCTCTTGCCACACTTAGCATTGCATTCATTCCATTTTTTTCTAAGAACTCTTCACCATGAACTTTACAAATTATGTCATTTTCTTTTGCAACTTTTTTTGCCTCTTTTGCCATAACTTCTGGGTAAAAGTCTTGTGGAGTTGTATTTACGAAATTTCTAACTTTATTAACTGAATTTGCAATATGAGTTGATTGTTCTAAAACTTCTTCTAACTCTTTAGAAACTTTACAACAAATAATTAACTCTTTTTTTAACTCTTTTTCTTTTTTACTTTTATATTTATCAAAAGTATAAGATCCTAAAATGGCACCTTCAACTAAAGCCTTTAAAGCCTCTTTTTCTTCACCAAAAATTTCTATTTTTGCATCTTTATATTTTGTTGAATTAAATTTTTTCATCGCTGCTGATATTGCAATTGCAATTGCATCATAAGACTCTTCTTCACATCCTACATATATTTTTTTTGATTCAACTAAAAATACTACTTCTTCATCTTTTGCTTTAAAGTTTAAATCATCTAAAATTTCTTTATCATATTTATTTACATCTTCCAAATTTAAAACAATACTTATCTCAACTGCTGTGTCTAATTTTTTGATGCTATCATTACTTAGGGTTATTTTCATTAACTTTTTCCTTTCTTTTTGATGCTTGGTTAAAATAATAAATTATTCCACCACCTATTAAAACGGCAAATGGTGCTGCAAAATACCAATGTTCTTTTGCAAATTTTATCACAATTAAAATCTCTTCTCCAAAATACCACACAGGAATTATTGTAATAGCAGCCCAACACCAAGCACTAAGAATATTTATAAAAGCAAACATTTTAGCGCTATATCGGGTAAGCCCAATAGATATAGGAATAATTGTTCTCATTCCGTACATATATCTTTGTGCAAAAATTATTGGCCATCCATACTTTTGTAATAAAAGGTGTGCTAAAGCAAATTTTCTTCTTTGACCTGAAAACTTTTTATGTACATAGGCTTTATTAAATCTACCAATATAAAAATAGATCTGATCACCAACAAAACCACCAAGTCCAGCTACAAAAATAGCTAAATAAAGGTGCATAGAACCATCATGAGCCATAAGTCCAGCCATTATTAATCCTAGTTCACCTTCTAAAATAGACCAAGCAAAAAGGATAATATACCCATATGCTTTTAATAAATATAAAAACTTATCTTCTAATCCGCTAACGGGTGCCTTGTATAATTCGTAAGCAATAAAAGAAAAGAATATTACTACTACTAAAAAAAGTATTTTACCTGAGTTGTTTTTTAGTCTATTTCTCAAAAACTTTCCTATTCAAAATTTAATAAATCTTTTGCCTGAACCATATCTTTGTCTCCACGACCTGATAAATTCACAATCACTGTTTTCCCTTGAAATTTCTCTTTTGCTTTTTTTAAGTATGCTATTGCATGAGCACTTTCAAAAGCAGGAATAATTCCCTCTTTTCTACTTAACCATACAAAAGCATCAAGTGCTTCTTCATCTGTAATAGAATCATATTGCACAGTTTTATTATCTTTATGAAAAGAGTGTTCTGGTCCAATTCCTGGATAATCAAGACCTGCTGAAAATGAGTGTGCTTCTAAAACTTGTCCATCTTCATCTTGAAGTAAATAAGAACACTGTCCATGTAGAATTCCTGGACTTCCCTTATCTAAAGAACAACCATGCTTATCTGTGTTTGTTCCAAGTCCTCCTGCTTCTATTCCTATACATGTCACTTCTTCATCTTCTAAAAAGTGAGAAAAAATACCAATGGCATTTGAACCACCTCCAATACAAGCTAATACGAAATCAGGTAATCTTCCATCTTTTTGTATAGCTTGTCGTCTTGCTTCCCAACCAATAACGGCTTGAAAATCTCTTACCATCATAGGATAAGGATGGGGACCAGCAACAGTTCCTATTATATAAAAAGTATCTCTTGCATTTGTAACCCAATATCTAATTGCATCATTCATAGCATCTTTTAAAGTTTTACTTCCAGATTGAACGGCTACAACTTTAGCACCTAGAAGTTTCATTCTAAATACATTAAGTTCTTGTCTTTCTACATCTTTTGCACCCATAAATACTGTACACTCTAAACCTAAAAGCGCAGCAATAGTTGCACTTGCAACTCCATGTTGTCCAGCACCAGTTTCTGCAATAACTTTTGTTTTTCCAAGTTTTTTAGCCAATAAGCCTTGTGCAATTACATTGTTTATCTTATGAGCACCTGTATGGTTTAAATCTTCTCTTTTTAGATAAACTTTTGCACCAATTTCTTCAGAGATATTTTTTGCATGATATAAAGGATTTTCTCTTCCTACATACTCTCTTAGAAGCTCATTTACTTCTGTCCAAAACTCTTTGTCAAATCTGTATTTTTTATACTCAGTTTCAAGTTCAAGTAGAATTGGCATCAATGTTTCAGGAACATATCTCCCTCCAAACTCACCAAAATGTCCATTTTCATCTGGATCAAATTTACTTTTTTTAGGTATATATATTTCTTGCATTATATCTCCAATACTGAATAAACAGGGGCATGTTCAGCTACTTTTTTATCCCCAGATAAAAATTTCAGATTTAATAAGAAGCATACTTCAACTAATTGTGCATTAACATGTTTAATAAGTTTTGCAGCAGCATTAGCAGTACCTCCTGTTGCGATTAAATCATCTATTAATAAAACTCTTGCATCTTTTATAGGAAAAGCATCAAGATGGATTTCTACCTCATCAAAGCCATATTCTAATTCATATTTTTCACAAACAGTAGTTCCTGGTAATTTTCCTTTTTTTCGAACAGGAACAAAACCAATACCAAGTCTATCAGCAAGTGCAGCCCCAAATATAAAACCTCTTGAATCAATACCAGCAATATAGTCTAAATTATAAGATTTATATCTCTCTTCAAAATGATCCATCAAAGTTTTATAGGCCTCTTTATTATTTAATAAAGTTGTAATATCTTTAAATATTATTCCCTCTTTTGGAAAATCTTTTATATCTCTTATAGAATTAAAAATTAAATCTCTTTGCTCTTGCGTTAAACTCATCTAGTTCCCTTCGAATGCATCATCAATCAATTGACAAATTGTATGTCCAAATAGTATATGCATTTCTTGTATTCTTGGTGTATCGTTTGATGGTACTATTAAGTTAACATCACAATAAGAATCCATTTCTCCGCCATCACGACCTGTTAGTCCTATAATTTTACAACCTAAATCTTTCCCTACTTCAAAAGCATTTATTACATTCTTTGAATTACCAGAAGTTGAAATACCTATAAGTAAATCACCCTCATTTGCTAAACTCTCAACTTGTCTATCAAAAACTCTATCATAACCATAGTCATTTCCAATAGCTGTTAGTGCGCTTGTATCTGTTGTAAGAGCAATACCTGGTAACCCTCTTCTTTCAGTTTTATATCTACCTGTAAGTTCAGCTGCAATATGCTGTGCATCAGCTGCACTTCCACCATTTCCAAAAATTAATATTTTATTTCCGGCTTTTAGTGTATCAACTGCTAATTTTGAAGCTTTTTCTAAAGGCCCACTCATCGTTTCAATTACTTTTTGAATTGTTTCTAAATGTGATTGAAACTCTTTTTGAATTGTTTTTTTCATATTATTTACCTAAAATCTTTTCAATTGTTGAAGTTGTACTTTTACCTTCTACAAAATCAATTAAAACTGTCTCTTTTGCAATATCTGAGCCAATTACTTCTTTACCTTCATAATCAGCACCTTTTACTAAAATATCAGGTTTTACTCTTTCTATTAATTCATAAGGTGTATCTTCATCAAAAATTACTACATAATCAACACACTCTAATGCTGATAAAATATATGCTCTATCATCATGATTATTTATAGGTCTATTTTCACCTTTTAATCTTTTTACACTATCATCTGAATTTAAACCTACTATTAATACATCACCTAAGGCTTTTGCATTATTTAAATATGATACATGACCTTTATGTAAAATATCAAAACAACCATTTGTGAAGATTATTTTTTTATTTTGTTTTCTTAATCTTTTTGCTACTTTTTTTATCTCTTTAACTGTTTTAATATGCAGGTCTATTGAGCTTTTATGTAGTGTTGCTTTATAATCTTCTATTTCATCAAGAGTTACTGTTGCACTTCCAAGTTTTCCAACAACTACTCCTGCTGCTAAGTTTGCAAACTCTAAAGCTGCAAAAATATCTTCAGTCATAGCTAAAGCATAGCCTAATGAGGCTAAAACTGTATCACCAGCACCTGTTACATCAAATACTTCTTTTGCAACAGTAGGTTTAACTGTTACAACTTTGTCTTTTAAAACAGCAATACCATCTTCACTTAAAGTGATTACTGACATTTCTAAACTAGCTATTTTTTGAAGTTCTTTAAGTGCATCCCTTAGACTATCTTCAGAATCTATTTTTATTCCCGTTGCTACTTCTGCTTCTTTTTTATTTGGAGTTAGAAAATATGCTCCAGCATATTTTGCGTAGCTTTTGCCTTTTGGATCTACTATTACTTTTTTATTATTTAATGTTGCTATTTTAATAATTCTTTGTGTTAAATCATTTGTTAAAACACCTTTTCCATAATCTGATAATAAAATTAAATCATAGCCATTAACTATTTGTTGTAATTTTGCATATACTTTATCAGTTGATTCAAATGAGATATTATTTTTACTCTCATGATCATATCTCACAACTTGTGATTTTGACGCCATAATTCTAGATTTTTTAGAAGTTTTTCTTCCCTTTTGAAGTATTAAAAAACTTTTGGCATCTGTTGCATCAATCAAATATTTTACCTCTTCTGCAACACTATCATCTCCAACAACGGATAAAACACCAACATCAGCACCAAGGCTTAAAAGGTTGCTAATAACATTACCAGCTCCACCTAATACTTTTGTCTCATTTTGTATATCAATAATTTGAACAGGTGCTTCTGGTGAAATTCGATCACAAGTTCCCCATAGGTAGTGGTCAACCATTAAATCACCAATAACCAATATATTTGGTTTTTTTTCATTTTGTAAAATTCTTTCCATTATTTAACTTCCACCTCATAAATTCTTTTTATCTCAGAGATATAATCTTTTATTCCATCTTCCATTTCATACTTTGGCTCATAATCTAAATAAGTTTTTGTATCTTCAATATTTGCTTCTGTATGGAATTGATATTGTCCAATATATGGATTTGGAATATAATTTGTTCCTAAATTTGTACCTAACTCTTTTTGTAAAATATCAGCAATATCTTGAAAAGATCTAGCTTTTCCAGTTCCTACATTATAAACTCCACTTTTTTTAGGAGTTGCTGCTTTTATATTTGCTTGAATTACATCTTCTATATAAATAAAATCTCTAAGTATTTTATCACTACCTTCAAATAATTTTGGCGTATTACCAGCTAATATTTGATGCCCAAATTGTATTACAGTTGAAGCTGTTTTATTTTTATAATATTCTCTTGGACCATACACATTAAAGTATCTAAGACCTACAATAGAGATATCTAGATCTTTTTTTAAATAATCATAAGTAATATTATCCATCATAAGTTTTGAAAAACCATAAACATTTCCAGGGTTTTCATTTCCAACTGT
Organism: Arcobacter sp. F2176; assembly: GCF_004116465.1. Taxonomy (NCBI): domain Bacteria; kingdom Pseudomonadati; phylum Campylobacterota; class Epsilonproteobacteria; order Campylobacterales; family Arcobacteraceae; genus Arcobacter; species Arcobacter sp. F2176. Next base: position 520 of record NZ_PDJV01000038.1, on the reverse strand, counting down.
TTGAGGAGAAGCTGCATCACCATAAGTTGCTGCACTACTTGCATAAATCATGTTTGCATTATGATTAATTGCCATTTTTAATAAATCCTCATAGGCATTAACATTTGTTTTTACCATCAAGTCTTGTTCACTTGCAGTCGTATCTGAAATAGCAGCTTCGTGGAAAATAAAATCAAATTCGTAATCTTCATCAATTTGATTTAATAGTTCTTTATCATTGATATCCCCACTAATAACTGTTCCTGTAAAACCTAATAAGTTTTTATAGTGTCCAAAAGACTTCAAGTTACCATTACTTAAAGTTTCACCGCTTCTAAATGAATCTAAAGCAATAATCTTTGAATTTGGATAATTGTTTTGAAAATAAAAGCATAAGTTAGAACCAATAAATCCTGCGGCTCCTGTAATTAATATTGTTTTTTCATTAAAATCATATTCTGTATATTTCATATTTACCTACTTTACATAAATGGGCTTTATTCTATCGAAAATTAAGTTACGGTTTTATAATAAAATCAGA
>NZ_PDJV01000037.1 GCF_004116465.1 Arcobacter sp. F2176 | reverse complement strand
AGATTTAAAGATGAGAACAAATGTACCAGGATTATATGCAGCAGGTGATGTAAGAATAGATGCAGCGAAACAAGTAGTATGTGCAGCAGCTGATGGTGCTACTGCTGCTGTTAATATTATTGAATATTTAGGATAAGAAAATATGATAAATGTAGGTATATTAGGTAGTACAGGAAGAGTTGGTTCTCTTTTAATAGATGATTTACAAAATGATGAGAAAGTTAAATTAAGTGCTTGTCATGTTTCTAATAAATTGAATAAAGCTGTTCCTCAAGGGACAGTTGTAACAAATGATATAAATACACTTTTAGAAAGTTCTGATGTTGTTATAGATTTCTCAGTACCAGCGGCAACAGAGCTTCTTCTTACTGAAGTTATTGAAGGAAAGAATAAAAAGCCCTTAGTAATTGCAACTACTGGATTTTCAAAGCATCAACAAAATTTACTTATAGAAGCTAGTAAATTAGTACCTATCTTATATGCAACTAACATGAGTTTAGGAGTTGCAGTTTTAAATAAACTTGTTACTCTTGCTTCTAAAACATTAAAAGATTTTGATATAGAAATTGTAGAACAACATCATAGAAATAAAGTTGACTCTCCTTCAGGTACAGCTTTAACACTTGCAGAACATGCAGCAAGCGCAAGGGATTTAAATCTTGATGATGTAAGAGTTTCAGGAAGAGATGGTATTATTGGTGCAAGATCTAAAGATGAAATTGCAGTTATGAGTTTAAGAGGTGGAGATATTGTAGGGCGACATACTGTTGGCTTATACAATGATGGTGAATTTATTGAATTAAATCATACAGCAACTTCTAGAAATACTTTTTCAAAGGGTGCTATAAAAGCTGCTAAATGGCTAGTAAATAAAGAAGCTGGTTTATACTCAATAAATGATTGTTTAGGTCTATAAGGAAATAATATGTGCGCAATAGTTGGAATTTTTGGTAATGAAAAAGCTTCTAGGTTAGCCTCTTTGGCTCTATTTTCTATGCAACATAGAGGGCAAGAAGCAACAGGAATATCTTCATCAAGTGATGGTAAAATTTATACAATTAAAAACAGAGGTTTAGTTTCTGAAGTTTTTGATAATACTGCCTTGGAATATCTAAAAGGTAACATGGCAATAGGTCATAATAGATATTCAACTGCAGGTGGAGATTCTATTTTAGATGCTCAACCAGTATTTGCAAAATATAAATTAGGTGAAATATCAATAGTACATAATGGAAACCTAATTAACAAAAAAGATGTAAGACAAGACTTAATCGATAATGGTGCTATTTTTCAAACAGGAATGGATACAGAGAACTTAATTCATTTAATTGCTAAAAATTCTAAAGATAGATTAAGAGATAGAATAAAAGAGGCTTTAGATAAGACTATTGGGGCATATTGTTTTATAATTCAATCTCGTTCTAAACAGTTTGTTATTAGAGATAGATATGGAATTAGACCATTATCTATTGGAAAATTAAAATCTGGAGGATATATAGTTGCTAGTGAAACTTGTGCATTTGACTTAGTTGATGCAGAGTTTATTAGAGATGTAAGACCAGGTGAAATGTTGATTTTTAGTGAAAAAATAGAAGAACCAGAATCAATTCAATTATATGAACCAGAATATAGACCTTGTGCTTTTGAATATGTATATTTTGCAAGACCAGATTCAGTAATTGATGGTAAAAGTGTATATAGAGCAAGAGAAGATATGGGAAAAACTTTAGCAATCAATGATAGAGGTAATAATATCAAAATAGATATGGTAATTCCAGTACCTGATTCAGGTGTTCCAGCAGCTCTTGGTTATGCAGCTGAAAGTGGAATTCCTTTTGAGCTTGGAATTATAAGAAATCATTATGTTGGAAGAACATTTATTGAACCAACACAAGAGATGAGAGATTTAAAAGTTAAGATGAAATTATCTCCTATGAAATCATTAATTGATGGGAAATCTCTACTTGTAATTGATGATTCTATTGTAAGAGGAACTACATCTAGAAGAATCGTAAAAATTCTAAAAGAAGCAGGAGCAAAAGAAGTACACTTTAGAGTTGCAAGTCCAGAAATCAAATTTCCTTGTTATTATGGAATTGACACACCTACAAAAGAAGAATTAATTTCTCATCGTATGAATAAAGAAGAGATTAGAAAACATATCCAAGCTGACACTTTAGAATATCTTTCAATCGAAGATTTAAAGAACTCTATTGGAAATGATAGAAACTATGCATTAGAAAGTTTTGATGGTGACTATTTCGTTACAAAATAATAAAGTAAAAGAAAAAAGACCTTTTAAAGAGATACTTACTATTGGAAAATATTTCCGTAGTAAGTTTGGTGAAACTATTTATAAAGTTCCAATCTCAATATCTGGATTTACTTGTCCAAATATTGATGGAACTGTAGCAAAAGGTGGTTGTAGTTTTTGTGAAAACGACTCTTTTTCTCCCAATTTACAAGAAAAAAAAGCTAAATTTAAACTGCATCCATCAAATCCATCAAATCCCTATTTAGACAGACAATTAAAACAACTAGAAATGCAATTTAATGCCACAAAAGAAAGGCTTGGCAATAAATTTGGTACAAAAAAATTTATAGTTTATTTCCAATCTTTTACAAATACTTATGCACCTTTTGAGACTTTAAAAGCTCTTTATATCAAAGCTTTGTCCTTTGATAATGTAATAGGTTTAAGTATTGGTACAAGAACTGATTGTGTTACTGATGAGATACTAGATTATTTAGCAAATTTATCAAAAGAAAAAGAGATTTGGATAGAGTATGGAATACAGTCTTTTTATAATGAAACATTAGAAAAGATAAATAGAGGAGATAATTCTTCTAATATCAAAAAGTGGATTACTAAGTCAAAAGAAAAAGGCTTGAATGTTTGTGGACATTTGATTTATGGATTGCCAAATGAAACTCAAGAGATGATGCTTGAGACATTAAGGCAAACAATTGAGTTAGATATTGATTCTATAAAATTCCATCCTTTATATGTAGTTAAAAATACACTTTTAACAAATGAATATAAAAAAGGAAGATTTACTCCAATAAGCGAAGAATTATATATAGATACAGTTGTAAAATCTATTAAAATGCTTCCTCATAATATCTCTATTCAAAGAATAACAGCTGGAATTTCTGATGAAAGTTTATTGGCTCCACAATGGTGTAAAGATAAACACGCACAAATACAAAAGATAAAAAAAGCTTTACTAAAAGAGGGATTGAGGTATTAATTTGTATCTATTTAAGATACAAATTAACTTTTAATTTTGAGAAGATAATCAACTACATTTTCAATAAACGCATCATGTTTTCTATCTTTTCTATAGGCAATATATAGTTTTCTAGTCATTCTATTGTTACCTATTCTTGATTCAAATAAGGTATTTGATTTAAGAAGTGAATCAATAGCATTTCTTGAAACTATAGAAACAGTTGGTGTTCCTGTAATCTCAGAGTGTAAAACAGTTTGTATAATAGTTGTAGCACTTGTAACTTCGCTAGTAACATCAAATTGATCACAATCAGGAAAGTTTGCTTTGTCGAGATTTTCTTTAAATATCATTCTTGTATTTGAATCAGGGTTTCTACATACCCATTTGTATGACAGTAAATCTTCTGGTTTCGCTCGAGATGGAAGTTTTTGATTTGAAAATATTACAATCTCATCTTCCATCCATTCTCTATATATAATATCATCATTTGCAATATAGTTTTCAACTAAAGCAATATCAATTTTTTTATCCAATAAGTCTTCTATTGTCTTATGTGAAACAGAGACATTTATAGACACATCATTATGGATATCTCTTTTTAGTTGATTTAAAAATCGTGGTAGGATATAGTTACCTATGATAAATGAAGCACCGAACATAAATGTAACATCTTTATTCATTATTTTTAATAACTCTTTTTCGCAATTACTTACCGTTCTTTCAATTTTTTGAGCGATATTATAAAGCATCTCACCTTCTTTGGTTACTTTAATACCATTTTTTTTTCTATCAAGTAATTGTACTTCTAAATATTCTTCTATAAATTTCATCTGCTGAGTAACCGCAGGCTGTGAAATACCAAGCTTAGCAGAAGCTTTTGAAAAAGACTTTTCTCTAACAACCGTTAAAAATGTATTTACTTTTGCAAAATCATTTAACATTGATTTAAAACCTTTAATTTTTATTGACATTATAATAACATTTATTTATAAACATAAATATTAAAGATTATAGTTTTATTTTATTTTTGATATAATAAAAGCTAATTGGAGTTAAAATGTCAGAAATTTTTTTATCAGCTTTAAATGAATCACAACAAAAAGCAGCTAAACACATAGATGGTTCTTTATTAATTTTAGCAGGGGCAGGCTCTGGAAAAACTAAAACTATCACAACAAGATTAGCGTACTTAATATCAATAGGAATAGATCCTACTTCAATTTTAACACTAACTTTTACGAATAAAGCAGCAACAGAAATGAGAGAGAGAGCTTATGCCATGATTGGCTCAAATATGAATACTCCTCCAATTCTTTGTACCTTTCACAAATTTGGTTTACTCTTTTTAAAATTTTATATGAGTGAATTAAATAGGAAGAATAACTTTATAATCATTGATACAGATGACAAAAAAAGAATACTAAGAACCATAGAAAAAGATATACCTGTTGCTATGCTAGTTTCAGAAATATCAAAATATAAAAATACACTATTGACTCCGACTCAAGTGAAAGCTGGAGCTGAACTTAAAATTTATCAGCAAGTAGCAGATGTATATGAAAAATATGAGAATTATTTGTTAAAAAATAATCTAGTTGATTTTGATGATTTACTCTTATTGCCATATAAAATACTATCAAACAATGAAGCATTGGCAAAAGAGACAAGTGCTAAATATCAATATATAATGGTAGATGAGTATCAAGATACAAATGAATTACAATACAAACTATTAAGACTTCTTTGTGTGACACATAGTAATTTATGTGTTGTTGGGGACGATGACCAATCTATTTATGGATGGCGTGGTGCAACTATTAAAAATATTTTAAATTTTACTGAGCATTTTGAAAATACTTTAGTTGTAAAACTTGAAGAAAATTATAGATCAACAGATACAATACTAGATCATGCAAATCAGTTAATAGAACACAATCGTGATAGATTAGGGAAAAGATTAATAGGAACAAGATCAAAAGGTGATAGTGTAAGAGTTTACGAATCACATGATGAAAATGAAGAAACAAGAAAAATCATTGAAGATGTTAAAAAGCTTTTAGATAGTGGAATAAAAGGTAGAGATATTGCTGTATTATTTAGGGTTAATGCACTTTCTAGATCATTAGAAGAAGGTTTTAATAAAGCAGGATTAAATTATAAACTTGTAGGTGGTATGAAGTTTTATGAAAGAGCAGAAATAAAGGATTTGATTGCTTATTTTAGAATTATAACAAACTCATATGATAATTTTTCTTTTAAAAGAATTATAAACAAACCAAAAAGAGGAATAGGAAAAACTACAGTTGATAAACTTGAAGCAAAATCAGTTGAACTAAAAAAACCTATTTTTGAGATAATAGATGAATTTTCACCTGATGAGTTGAGTGCTATTGTTGGGAAGAAAAATTCAAGAACACTAAAAGTATTTTTAGCTTCTATTTTAGATTTAAAAGATACTTTAGAAGAGTCTAAAATGAGATTTTTGGATATATTTGAAGATACTTTTGATTTTAGAGCTTCATTCGAAAATCTTCCAGATGGATTTGAAAGACAAGCAAATATTGATGAGTTTTATGGATATGTTAGAGATTATTTTATTCAAAATCCTCTTTTAGAATTGGATAATTTTTTAAGTGAAATTGCCTTAGGTAGTGAAGACACTGAACTTGAAAATGAAGCAATATCAATGATGAGCATTCATGCTTCAAAAGGTTTGGAATATAAAAATCTATTTATTATAGGTATGGAAGAGGGCTTTTTCCCAATAGTCGGAGATGGAAGTGATACAGAAGAAGAGAGAAGGTTAGGATATGTGGCATTTACAAGAGCTATGGATAATCTTACTTGTAGTTTTGTTCACTCAAGATTTTACAAAGGAAAAAGAACTTCTTTATTAAAAAGTAGATTTTTAGCAGAATCCGGACTAATAAAAGGTTCACTAATGATTCAACAACAATCATCATCATATAAAAAAGGTGATTTAGTACAACATAAAATTTTTGGGATGGGAAGAGTACAAAAAGCTGTAAAAGCTGGAAAAGACTTTAAGCTTACTATTAACTTTGGTGGAACTAAAAGAGATATTCTTTCGTCATTTGTAGAAAAAGCTTAAGAGTTACATGCAAAAAAGAATTTATAATAAAGAAGCATTAAATAAGTTAATTGTTGTAAATAAACCCATGTTTATGAGTTCAAATTCTTATTTAAATAGAATAAAAAGAAAATACAAAAATAAAAAAGCTGGATTTTCAGGGACTTTAGATCCTTTTGCAAAAGGCTGTTTGATTGTTGCTTTTGGGCAATACTCAAAGCTTTTTCAATTTTTTAAAAAGACTCCTAAAACTTATAGAGCAGTTATTTGGTTGGGGGCTATTTCTGAATCACTTGATATAGAAAATGTCATTTCAATAGATGAACACTGTGAATTAAGAATTGATGATATCAAAAATGAGTTAAATGATTTACAAAGAGAGATAGAATATTATCCTCCAAAATTTTCTGCTAAAAAAATTGATGGAGAGAGAGCATACACTCTAGCCCGTGAAGGTAAAGATGTAGAGATGAAAAAAAGTGTCATGAAAGTTTTTGACACAAAGTTTATTTCATACAATCATCCTTTTATTACTTTTGAAGCAAGTGTTAGTGAGGGAAGTTATATAAGAAGTTTAGCTCAAATCTTACTTGAAAATTTGAATTCAAAGGGTACTTTATCTTATTTGAATAGATTAAATGAAGGCGAGTTTTTTTATGAAAATGAAAAAGACTTAAATCCTTTAGATTATTTAGATATAGAAGAGATAAACTATAGTGGTGATAAATCATATTTTGAACAAGGTAAAAGAATCTTATGTGAATATTTGGATGAAAAAGAAGATGGAAAATATTTAGTAAAATTTGATGATTTTTTTTCTATAATCGAAATAATGAATGGTGAAGTAAAATATATATTAAACAAGGTAATGATATAAATGAATATAAGCGCTAAATCATATGCAAAAGTTAATATCTTTTTAAAAATTGCGGGAAAAAGAGATAACTACCATGAATTAGTCTCTAGATTTGTAAGAGTAAAAAATTTATATGATACTATTACTTTTATTCCTGAAAATTTAACAAATGAGTTTAATCTTATTGGTGACTTTGGATGTGAGATACAAAAAAATACAATATATAAAGCATTTTTGGCTTTAAGAGATAATTGTCCTAAAATAGATGCTTATTTTAGGGTTTATAGTATTAAAGTTGATAAAAGAATTCCAGAGTTTGCAGGACTTGGAGGTGGAAGTTCAAATGCTGCGACATTCTTAATAATGGCAAATAAATTATTTAATTTATACTATTCAAAAGAAAAATTAGCAAAAATAGGGGCCAAAATAGGGGCAGATGTTCCATTTTTTGTATATGAATATGATAGTGCAAATGTAACAGGTATTGGTGAAATAGTTGAAGAGTATGAAGAAGAAGCACTTGATATAGAAGTTGTAACTCCTAAAATTGAGTGTAATACTGGAAAAATATTTACTTCATTTAGAGAAAGTTTCTATAAAGTGATTTCAAGTGAAATGAAAAACAAACTTTTAAGTATGGATTCAAAAGATATTTTAAAAGAGTTTAATATATTTGAAGCAAATGATTTATATGAACCAGCATTGAAAAGTTATCCACAACTTGTAGATTATGCAAAAAAAGATTGGTTTTTTAGTGGAAGTGGAAGTAGTTTTTTTAAGGTGAAAGATAATGGCTAAGAAAGAAAAAAATATTAATTTAACATTTAAGAATAAAAAGGCATTTCATGATTATTTTATACTTGAAAGTTTTGAAGCAGGTATAGAACTTCTAGGAAGTGAAGTAAAATCTATAAGAGAAGGAAGAGTAAATCTAAAAGATTCTTATATAAGAATTATAAAAAATGAAGTCTTTGTTTTGAATATGCATATCTCATATTTAGAGACTACTCACGCTATGTATAGACCAGAAGAAACAAGACCAAGAAAATTGCTTTTACATAGAAAACAAATAGATAAACTTTTTGAAAAAGTAACTAAAGAAGGAATGACTGTAGTTCCCTTAAAACTGTACTTCAATGCTAAAAATTTTGCTAAATTACAAATAGCATCTGCACAAGGTAAAAAGCTTTATGATAAAAGAGCTGATTTAAAAGAAAAAAGTTTAAAAAGAGAATCAGAACAAGCAATAAAGAATTGGTAATTTTACCAATTCTTTTAGACTTTTTTCATTAAAAAAGTCTAAATAATCAAATTAGTTACTTTTAGTAATATTAAATGATTCTTAAAAAATATTACTAAACTAAAAAATAATGTTTAAGCTAATATTTATGCCTAATTCGTTAGTATCTTTTCATAAGTGACAGTTCTGTGACTTGTATAAAAAAATTAGTAGGAGGAGATTGATGCAAAACGGTGCACAAATCGAGTACGATTACTCAATTGCAAAAGCCTTTACATTTGCAACAATTCTGTTTGGTATCATTGGTATGTTGGTTGGTGTTATTCTAGCGTTCCAAATGGCTTTCCCACAGTTAAACGATTTAGCTGGGGAATACGGTACTTTCAGTAGGTTAAGACCTTTACACACAAATGGTGTTGCGTTTGGTTTTACTATGAGTGGTATTTTTGCAGGATGGTATTACATCTCTCAAAGAGTTTTAAAAGTTTCTTTGAAAGAATCACCATTTTTAATGTTTATTGGTAAATTACATTTTTTACTTTTCTTCATTACAATTCTTTTAGCAGTTGTTACACTATTAGCTGGTATTACAACTTCAAAAGAGTATGCTGAATTAGAGTGGCCTATAGATATCCTTATCACAGTTTGGTGGGTTTTATGGGGTGTTGGAATTTTCGGATTGATTGGAATAAGAAGAGAGAGAACATTATATATCTCGATTTGGTATTTTATTGCATCATTCTTAGCAGTTGCTATGTTACATTTATTTAATAGCATGGAAGTTCCTACTGCATTATATTCTGGATATGGAGAATGGTATCATTCTGTTTCTATGTATTCTGGATCAAATGATGCATTAGTGCAATGGTGGTATGGACATAATGCGGTTGGTTTTGTATTTACAGTTCCAATTATTGCTTTAATTTACTACTTTTTACCAAAAGAGTCAGGACAAAATGTTTATTCATATAAGTTATCTATATTAGCTTTCTGGGGATTAATGTTTGTTTATTTATGGGCTGGTGGACACCACCTTATTTATGCAACTGTTCCAGATTGGATGCAAACTATGGGTTCTGTTATGTCAGTTGTTTTAATTTTACCATCATGGGGATCAGCTATTAATATGCTTTTAACAATGAAGGGTGAATGGCAACAATTACAATCTAATACATTAATTAAATTTATGATTTTAGCATCGACTTTTTATATGTT
>NZ_PDJV01000036.1 GCF_004116465.1 Arcobacter sp. F2176 | reverse complement strand
GTTTAAATCGAAGTGAAACCTTTCTATAGAAAATATCAATAATACAATTGCAAAAAATATAACATAAATAGGTCTAACTTTTGAATAGAATTTATAATACTTTGTAGTAATATTTTTTTGAGAGAATTTAATTTTTGGATATAAAAATGCAAACTGAAAATATGAAAACAAAAGAGAAATAATGGAAAAATAGCAAAATTGTTTAATTAAATCAAAAGATACAAAAGATAAAATTGCAAATGCTCCAACAGTAGTAAACATTCCTAAAAATACATCTTTATTAAAACCTTTCTTCTCTTCATAATAATCATGCATATAGTGATGAAACATATAATCAATAGCAACCGTAGAAATAGATATACCAAATACAATAACAAAAATAGATAATTTATCAAAGAAAAAAGAGCAGATAAGTAATGACAAGAGAATAGATGAAACTAATGTAATAATAGTATTTAAAAGTAATTTTGCATTTTTTAAAATCACTAAATACAATAATATTAATAAAAAAGTAGAAATTGCAATTATTTTATTTACATCATTTTTTATTATTCTTGAGTTTTCTACGAAATAAAAAATAGGTGAAAATACTTTTATATCTTTTTCACTAATTATTATTTTATCTATTGAGTCATATACTTTTTCGTATTTTGAAATTGTATTTATTGAATTATCAAGATTAAAAATAGAGATATAGCCTTTACCTTTTATACTTAAGTGATTATTTTCTAAGGACAAGTTTTTAAATGAGCTATCTTTTAAAAAAAGATTTAAAGGATCTTGTTTATTTATAAAGTATGAGAAATTTGATTTTAATAAATTTGATTTAATCTCTTCAAGTTTTTTAGTTATATTTAGGTTATCTAGACTTTTATTATCAATATTTTCTATATAAACTTTATATTTGTTTTTATATTCTATTAATTTTTTATTTTCTTGTGTTTTTACAAGACTTATTCCTTCTATTTTAGAAAATGAATTTTCTAATTTTCTAATTTTTTCTAATGCCTTTTTATCTAATCCCTCAACACTTAAAAATATTTTTTTAGTACTTTTAAACTTATTAAATTCATTTAATAACTCTTTTTTTTCACTATGGGGAAGTATAGATTGAAGATTAGTTGAGATATGACTAAATGAACCAAAAAATATTACTAATATAATTAAAGACAATAATACTAATATATTTATGTAATTAGTGAGTTTGAACAATATTTATCCAATCATCATTTGTAAAATATATCTTCAAAAACTTTAATTTTGAATCTATTTTTTGATACTCAATTTTGCTTATTACATTGGCTACATATTCACTTGGGATTAAAGTTGTAACTTCATCACTTTTTTTAATTTGAAAATATTCTCTTATATTTTCCACTTTATTTGTATAAATACTTTCTATGATTTTTGAAAAGATTGTCAAATCTAAATTATCTTCATAAGTAATTATTTTCTCTTTTTGACCATCTTTTTCTAGTATATTGTCTTTTTTAAAGGTAAATGACTTATTTTGTTGGGGATATGTAACTTTTATAAAGTCTTTATTTATATTTAAAATACCTTTTCTATATACGCTAGTATTTAATGCGCTAACATACTTTTCTTCTTTAAATTTAATTTCATTTGAAAATAAAAATAAAGTAGAAAATAAAAATAAAAATAAAACTTTAAACATCTAATTTAGCCTTAAAATAAATTTTTCTATGAAAAAATTGTATAACTCCAGCAATTATAAACAAAAAATACCAACCAACTGATGAATAAAATGTCCAATAAAACATATCTTTTGAATAAAGTACAAAAGAATGAATTAATACATTTGTTAAAGAAGTATAAAACCAAAACAGTGTTGATTTATGAATATATTTTTTTTCTTCTTCCTCAACATTTTTATTGAATCTTTCTAAAAATATAAAAATAAAAGAATTTTTAGAAATATAACTATATAAAATATAAATTGAAATTAATCCAGAGATTAATAATGGTAACATTTTTAAAAATACAAAATTATCTAAAAAATATGCCAAAATAGATACCATCAAATAAAAAAGAGGGAAAATATACTCTTTTATACTTTTTTTTATACTGAAAACTAACCAAAACAAAGAAAAAATAAAAATTATAAATGAAACTGTTTTTAATTCAAAATTTCTTAGTGAATAAAAAACAATAGGAGCATAAAATAAAGATATGAGTAAATTCATAAACTTTATCTTACCATTGCCCCACTAATATTCAATACCTCTCCACTTACATATGTAGCATCTACACCCATAAAATAAGCACATTTTGCCACTTCTTGGGCTTTTCCAAATCTTTTAAGAGGTATTGCTTTTTTCAACTCTTTCACATTTGGTATATTTTCAATCATCTCTGATTCTATTATTCCAGGGGCAAGGGCATTTACTCTAATATTATATCTTCCAAGTTCTATTGATAAAGTCTTAGTAAAAGCTATAACTCCACCTTTACTAGCGCTATAATTTGCTTGTCCTGAGTTTCCACTTATACCTGATATTGATGCCACATTTACTATACTACCTCGTTTGTTCATCATCATATTTTTAGATATAACTTTTGTAACATAAAAAAGTCCACTTAAATTTGTATTAATTACATCTTCCCATTCATCATCATCCATAAAGAAAAACAAATTATCTTTTATAATTCCAGCATTATTTACTAAAACTTCAACATCAAGATTTTCTAAAACTTCTCTAATAGAGTTTTTGTCTTGCATATTAAAGGAAATCAGTTCACCATTTTGATTTATTTCATCTAAAATCTCTTCTGCTTTTTCTTTATTCCTATTGTAATGAATATATACAAAATATCCATTTTTAGCATACTCTTTAACAATAGCTTGTCCAATAGAACCAGTAGCTCCTGTAACCAATACTTTTTTATTTTCCATATTACTTCTTTATACTAATTTTGCACTTCTTAGTACTTTATTTATATTTACTATATCAAAATCCATTCTTCTATCTTCATAAAGTGGCTTGATTATTTTTCTAATCTCATCGTGGATATTTTTAAGATATGGAGAAACCTCCCCTTCACCTCTAATATCAACAGCTTGAGCCATACCAATAAAAGCAATTGAAAGCATATTATACAAGTCTGGGATCATTTTTGCAAAATCATTTGCAGCCGTTGTTCCCATAGAAACTTTATCTTGATTTAAAGACTCAGTTGGTCTTGAATGAATAGAAGCAGCTGTTGTATTTTTAATAACATCAGCACTTAAAGAACTTAAACTTATTTGCATAGCTTTAAAACCATGATAAAAAGGCTCATGTGAAAGTTTTAAATTTTCTCCTAATCCTCTATTAAATTTATGGTCAACTAAAAGAGCAAACTCTTTATCCAATAAATCAGCAAGATTTGCAGCACATATTTTTAAAGTATCCATAGCATGAGCTACATATCCACCATAAAAATTACCTGATGTATATATTTTTTTATTTTCTCCATCGATTAAGGGATTATCATTTACAGAATTTATCTCTGTTTCAACCCAGTTTTTAGAAATTATTAAATTATCTCTTATCACACCTAAAACTTGTGGAGCACATCTCATAGAGTATGTATCTTGAATATTTAAGTCATTATCAGCAAAGAACTTATCATATCTATCATCTCTTCCATGAGTTAGTTTTGAACCTTGGATTTTATTTTTGATATTTTTTGCAGTTTGGATTTGTCCGCTAAATGGTTTTGATTCATGTACAAAATCTTCCACAGGAGTATCATCCCCTAAAAGAACTTCAAACATACCTGCAACATATGATTCCATAGAATTTAGTATTATTTCAAACTCTTCTATTGCATCGAGTGCTATTGCACTCATGATTGTAGTTCCATTCATAATTGCTAAGGCTTCTTTAGGTTTAAATTCATAAGCAGTAATATTTAGCTCATTATAAACTTCCATTACATCTTTAATTTCGCCCTTATAATAAACTTCTCTTTCCCCTGCAATAACAGCTGCGATATATGATAAAGGAGTTAAATCACCACTAGCTCCAACTGATCCTTGAGAAGGAATAACAGGAATAATATCTTCTTTGATTAAAAATTCTAATCTTTTTAGAAGTTCAACACTTACTCCTGATTTTGCTTTACTTAAAGAGATTGTTCTCATAATAACAGCATATCTACAAACTTTATGAGATAAATTTACTCCAATACCACAACCATGAAATCTAAAAAGATTTTTTTGTAAAGTTTTGCTATCTTCATAACTTACATAGTTCTTTCCACTTGCCCCATATCCTGTTGTAATACCATAAATTGGTTTACCATCTTTTATCTCATTCATCAAAAAATCATGTGTATGATTTATATAATTCAAAAATACATTATCTTTTGAAATCTCAATATTAGAGGCTTTAGTAATTTCATCTAATGTTATATATCTTTTATCTATTTGTAAATTCATTTACTCTCCCAAAAATTATAAAAATTAAACCACTGATTTGGATATTTTAATAAAATACCTTCAAATAATTTAATATATTCTTTTATAGCTATATCGATAGCCTCGTTTTCTTTTAATCCAAAATTCAAATGTAACTCAGAAGTTTCAACTTTATATTTTTGCAATCCTATATTTATTACAAAACAGCATAAGATTGGTGTCTTTGTTCTATATGAAATTTTAAATGGATTTTTATTAAAATATGCATCTTTATCAAAGAATTTTGTTTTATATTTATATTTATTACTTGTTGGTCTATCAGCCATTATTGCAATAATCTCATTATTAGAAATTGCATTTGCAATTTCAATAGAAACAGGAATTTGTCCCATTGATTGATCAATAATATGAATATTTGAAAGTTTATTTTCAATGCTATTTTCAATGCTATTTTCAATTTTCTTTATACTATCTAAAATAACTTCATGCATAACTATATTTATTCTATTTTTAGTTACGGGATTACTAGAACTTGAAGCCCAACCCCCAAAGTGAGAAAACAACAAAATAGTTTTAGAATTCATTGTATTTAAAACTGTCTCTTTTTCTTCATAAATAAAATCATATGAAGTTGGATCATATTTAGAGATAAATCTATCTACAAGACAAATTGCAAACATTCTTAAATGTTCAAAATAAACCCAATTATTAAATTCTAAACCTAATGTTTTATAATATTTTTTCAAAGAATATTTTACATTTGACGCAAATAAAAAATAAAAAAAACTTACAGGATACATTAAAAAATAAACAAACTTATACCCAAAAAGTTTATACAAATTAAATACAAGTTTTATACTCCAACCGCTTCCTCTTTGCTTAACAGTCATCTATTTGTATCTTTTCTTTAAAAAGAATTTAAAAGGTAAAAGCCGAATATGGACCATTACAATTGCTGCTGTGTCCCAGAATTTTTTAAAATGACTAACTCTTTCTTCGGGTGTTGGATAATAACAGTCAACTATTACTTCTTTTATTAATCTACCTTTCCATGCATGTTTCACTAAAACTTCCATTTCCCAATCAAATCTTGAAGTTTTGATGTCTAAATCTAAAATTGAAATTGGATATAACCTAAAACCAGATAAAGAATCTTTTATCTCTTGTTCAGTATCCCATGTTGCCCAAAAATTACTAAACCAACGACCAAATTTAGAACCACTAGGTACATTATCTATCTCAAAATTTCTTGCACCAATTATAATTTGATTATCCCCATCACATTCATTTATAATTTTTTCTATTTGACTTGCTAAATGTTGTCCATCACCATCTAAACTAATAAAATATTTGTACCCTAATTCTTTTGCTTTCCTGGCACCTGTCAAGATTGCTTCACCTTTTCCCATATTTATGTGGTGTCTTAAAACAATTAAGTTTGAATTTTTATTTAACTTTTCTTCTATTGGATTATCATATCCATCATCAACAACTATTGTTTTAATATTATAAGATAATACATCATCGACAACTCTTTGTATTGTTGAATCATTATTATATGTAGGTATTACAACTATAATTTCACTAAATTTCATAGATTATTTCACTTATTTTCTTATTTTCATTTTTTATTATTATTTTATATTTGGACACATTTACACAAGTAATATAATATTCAATTATCTCTTCAGGTTTTATAATTGACAAAAATTTTGCTTTTGAAATACTGCTAATTTCATGATTTAATATATCTGAGATAATATCAATTTGCATAAATCCAGGCAGAATTTCGTTTTGAGGAAAATGTGCTTTAAATACGGGATGTTCTTTTTTTGCCAGTTTAACTTTGTAATAGTTTTCTGATTTTTCTAGAACTTCAAATAAATTCTTAAATAACTTCACTATGATTTTCTTTCTATATGTATTCGTTATTGTACAAAATAATTTATTAAAAGATAATTTATAAGATGATTAAAAGATGAAAAACAGTACTATTTCAAAAGATTATTTACAAGGTTAAGATAAAATATGATAACTATTAATGAGTTTAAAGAAGTACTAATTGAAGGTCTAAATTTAGAAGACTTTACAATTGATGACATCGAAGATGATGCACCTTTATTTGGAGAAGATGGGATAGGATTAGATTCTGTTGATTCAATTGAATTAGTTTTAATTATCGAAAAAGAATATGGTGTAAAAATAAGTAATACTGAACAATATCAAGATATTTTTGCATCTGTATCTAGTTTATTAAACTATATTAATGAAAATAAATAATAAAGCCTATATAAATTATTTTGATTCAATTTCTTGTGCAGGAAATAATTCAGAAGAGTTATTTAAGTCAATTTGTTTAGAGAAGAATACCATTGCAATAAATTCTACCTATGTTAAAGAAAGAAGTGTTGCAATTGGACAAATACAAAAAGATAAAGATTTAAATATTATTTTAAAAGAAAGATGTGATAAATTATTAGATATAACAAAGTTAATTAATTTTTCAAATACTCTTTTATTAATTGGTTCTTCTGTTGGAGGAATGAATGAAACAGAAAAACTTTTTTTCAAAAATAAAAATTACAAAAAAATCAATCCAAAAAAACATCCTGTTGATGCTATAGCATACTTTTTAAAACAAAATTATAAATTCCTTGATGATATATCTTTTTCTACAGCATGTACTTCAAGTGCAAATGCTTTAGGCTATGCAAAAGAAGTAATTTCAAAAGGTATATATGAAAATGTATTAGTTATTGGAATAGATGCATTATCTTTTACCACTGTTTGTGGATTTTCAGCATTAAGTGTTTTATCATCAAACCCATGCACCCCTTTTGATAAAAATAGAGAAGGTATGAATGTAGCTGAAGGTTTTGGAATTTTATTATTACAAAATAAAAAAGAAAAGAATTCTATAGAACTATGTGGAGTTGGATACAGTTCAGACTCTCACCATATGACACAACCACACCCAGAAGGATTAGGGGCAAAAAAAGCAATGGAAAATGCTTTAAAAAATGCGAATTTACATATAAATGATATCTCATACATAAATGCTCATGGTACAGGAACTTATGCCAATGATTTTTCTGAATTAAATGCAATAAAATCTTTGTTTACTGATATAAAACCAAAAGTTAGTTCAACAAAGTCAATAACAGGGCATACATTAGGAGCTGCGGGGGCTATAGAAGCAATTATATCTTGTATGGTTTTAAAAGAACAAATTATTCCTTCAAATAAAGGCTTAAAAAAAATAGAAATAGATGATATAAATTATTCTTTTGAAACTACTTCATCTAAAGTTAATTATGTACTTAGTAATTCTTTTGCCTTTGGTGGAAATAATACTTCATTAATTTTTGGACTTGTTAAATGAAAATAAATTTAGAAATAATAGATGCTTCACATATTTTTGCAGAAAAAGAAATTGCTAATTTAAAGACAAAAGAATTAGTTCCTAAAATGATAATAA
The DNA here is from genome assembly GCF_004116465.1 of Arcobacter sp. F2176. Taxonomy (NCBI): domain Bacteria; kingdom Pseudomonadati; phylum Campylobacterota; class Epsilonproteobacteria; order Campylobacterales; family Arcobacteraceae; genus Arcobacter; species Arcobacter sp. F2176. The sequence goes on along the minus strand of NZ_PDJV01000036.1, from coordinate 2,316 downwards.
GAAGAAGACTAACAAGAGCTTCAAAACTTGTACTTGAACTTATTTCAAATGTAAACTTCAAAGATGGAAGAATAATATTTGGAACATCATATGGTGAATTATTATCAACATCAAAGATATTAAATGCAATATCAAATAATGAGATTTTATCTCCTACAGATTTTCAAAATTCTGTTTATAATACACCTGTATCTTATGCTTCTATATTATCAAATAATACTAATGAAATTTTAACAGTTTCAGCAGGAGAAGAAACTTCTTTAAAAGTTTTAAAAGTAGGTGCAGTAAAAGCTTTAGACAGTGACGAGATATTATTAGTTTGTGCAGAAACATTAGATATAGATAACATAGAAGAAGTAAATAACTGTATCAAGTATTTAGAAAGTGCTGTTGCACTAAAAGTTAAAATTACAAAAGAACAAGCAACAATAGATTTTATAAATATACAAAATGATGAATATCCAAAATCAATAGAACATATGATTCATATCTCTAAATTTTTTAAAAAAAATGAAAAAAATATAATAGAAGTTAATATCTAATGAATTTACCACATCAAGCACCTATACGATTTGCTAAAGAAATCATAGATAAAGGTGAAAATTTCTTTATTATAAAATGTTCTTTTCCTTATATTCCAACACTACCAATGATAAGTGAAGCAGCAGCACAAAGTAGTGCAGCATTTGCACAAGATAATAAAGAACCAATAATAGGTTTTTTAGTTTCATTAAAAAATATAGAAAAAATATCTGAATTCACAAAAGAAGATTATCAAATAATAATATCAAAATCTTTTAATTTTGGAAATATGACTGAATACAAATTTGAAGTATCTGATGAATATACAATTTATGCAAAAGGTGAGTTAACAATAGCCTTTAAAACTAATTAAAAGAGAAGTATGAAAGATTTTTTTAAAAACAATGATAAAATAACTGCATTGGAAGCTCAAAATGAAGCTCAAAAGATAGCTTTTGCACCAATTATTTTTCAAGTAATAAGAACTATGAGAGATTTAAAATTATTAGAAATATTGGCAAATAATAAAGATGGATTAACATATGAAGAGTTAATAGAAAAAAGTCATTTGAGTAAATATGCAATACAATTATTATGTGAGACAGCATTAAGTGCTAATGTAGTTTCAATAGTAGATGAAAAAGTATATTTAACAAAGATTGGTTTTTTCATTCATAGTGATAAAATGACTAATACTAATATGAACTATAATCATCATGTTAATTATTTAGGATTATTTTATTTAGAGGAATCAATAAAGAGTGGGAAAGCAGAAGGCTTAAAAGTATTTAGTGAAGAGGATACAATCTACCCTGCACTTTCAACCCTACCACAAAAAGCAAAAGATTCTTGGTTTGAATTTGATCACATGTATTCTGATTCTGGATTTCCAAAGGCAATAAAAATATTAGAAAAACTAAATCCTAAATCAATACTTGACATAGGAGGAAACACTGGTAAGTTCGCAATACAATTTGCACAAAATAATCCAAATACTAATATAACAATAATGGATTTACCACAACAAGTAAAACTAGCAAAACAAAATATATATGAAAATGATATAACAAATATTTCAACATATGAAGCAAATATTTTAAAAGAAGAAACTGTTATTCCAAAAAATTTTGATATAGTTTGGATGAGTCAATTTCTAGATTGTTTTAAAGAAGAACAAATTATAAATATATTAGAAAAGATTACAAAATCAATTGATAAAAATAATCAAGTTTGTATAATGGAACCATTTTGGGATAGGCAAAATAATGAAACAGCAGCATATTGCGTAATAAATACATCACCATACTTTACAACTATGGCAAATGGATATAGTAAAATGTTTAAATATACAGACTTTGAAAAACTATTATTAAAAGCAGGATTAGAAGTAATTGAAACAATAGATGATATAGGCTTATGTCAGACACTTATACGGTGTAAAAAGAAGATAAATTAAAACTAAGATAAATGGTGCTCACAGTGGGAATCGAACCTACAACCTCTTGCTTACCATGCAATTGCTCTACCGTTGGAGCTATGCGAGCTAATTATAGTGAATAATTATACCTGACCGAAGGGAATAAATCGTGCTACAGGTAATAGTGAATAATATTAGCACCTAAAAGTAGAAAATAAATTTTAGCACGAATAATATTATAATATTCAGTAAAAAAGGTGCAAAAAAAAAGCTCAGTGCTAAAAAGACGATGTCTAAATAGAACTAAGCTTAAATAAAAACTCAAGAGTTGGCGACGACTTACGTTTCCACAAGGGGACCCTGCAGTATTATCAGCG
>NZ_PDJV01000035.1 GCF_004116465.1 Arcobacter sp. F2176 | reverse complement strand
TTACAACTTTCCTTGGAGTATATATAAGTAAAACAATTAAAGATGCTGTTTTAAAAATTAGAGAAGGTATTAAAGAATTCTTTGATTTTATGAATAGAAAAGCAAACATAGTAAATGAAATTGATATACACTCAAAAAGTGAATTTGGTGAAATCGCTTCATTTATAAATGAAAGCATTAAATCTTTACAAAAAGAATTAGATGCTGATACAAAATGTGCAGGTGAAGCAATATTGGTTTTACATAAATTACAAGAAGGATATTTAAATTATCAAATTCTTTCAACTCCAACTAATCCACAAATAAGAACTTTTGCATCCACAGTAAATACAATGCTTATTAATCAACAAAAAGTAATGAGCAACATTTTGGATGAATTAGAAAAATACACAAACTATAACTATTTATCAAAACTATCAGACCAAAATATGAAGGGAGAAATGAAACAGCTAATTGATGGAATAAACTCTTTAGGTGAATCTATTACTAAAATGTTACAAGAAAATAAACAAAATGGTGACATCCTTACAAAAAGTTCTGAAATCTTATCTTCAAATGTATCACACTTAAATACAGCTGCCCTTTCTCAAACGGCCTCTATTGAAGAAACTGCTGCCGCAATTGAAGAGACAAGTTCAGCGATCAGTGAAATATCGCAACAAGCCACACAAATGCAAACATTATCAAAAGAGACATTAATTTATGCAACAGAAGGATTAGAATTAGCAAATAAAACACAAAAATCTATGGATGAAATAAATAGTGCTACAATAGAAATTCTTACAGCAACCTCTATAATTGATAAGATTGCATTTCAAACAAATATTTTAAGCCTAAATGCAGCAGTGGAAGCCGCAACTGCAGGAGAAGCTGGAAAAGGCTTTGCCGTAGTTGCAGGAGAAGTAAGAAACCTAGCAACAAGAAGTGCAGAAGCTGCAAAAGAGATAAAAGAATTGGTTGAAAAAGCTAATACAAAAGCAGGTGAAGGAAAAAATAGTTCAGAACAAATGATTGATGGATATTCTAAGTTAAATGAAAAAATAACTGATTCAAGTAAAATTATCGCTAATGTGGCTGATGCTACAATAGAACAAAGTAAAGGAATTTCACAAATCAATGAAGCAATCAGTTCAATAGATAAATTAACACAAGAAAATGCAAAAATTACTGGAGAAACACAAGAAATAGCTAAAAAGACAAATGACATAGCTATTGATATTATTAAAAATACTGAGAATAAAAAGTTTTAATACTTTTTATTCTATCAAAAAGAGGGACAAAGAGACTCTTTTCCCTCTCTTACTCAAAAAAATTGTGCTTTATTTAAATCTTATTTAATTTTTATTATCTTTTTATGCTTCTCTTCACTTAATTTAGGAACTATAATTTCTAACACCCCATCTTTTCCTGATGCTTCAATATTTTCAACATCTGCATTATCAGGAAGAGTAAAACTTCTAGAAAACTTACCAAAAGATGTCTCTACTTTATAGTAATCTTCTTCTTTAACTTCTTCTTTTATTTTTCTCTCACCAGAGATTGTTAATACACCTTTATGAATGTCAACTTTGATATCATCTTTTTTAACACCTGGTAAATCCACATCAATATGATAAGCAAATTCACCTTCCCTTGTATTAACTACTGGAACAAAACCACTAACTCCTTCATTTGAAGGGTATTTATAAAAATCCTTTTCTAAATCTCTAAATTGTTTAAAAGGGTCAAATCTAGTTACTAACATGCTAAACTCCTTAAAAATATTTCTTGATAGTTTCTCTATCAAGTTAATGAAATAATAACATATTTTTTTAGCACTTGTCAATATATAGTGCTAATATTTTTAGCAATTTATATTAGCGAGTGCTAAATGTGCACTTTTTGCTTTGATAGATTTTATTAGTAAATAAATGTTATGTTTGAAAAGATGGAGTTTAAAGGGGTATTTTTATAATAAATTTGCTTCCCTTACTCTTTTCACTTATACAAGTAATCTCCCCGCCTAAATTTATTGTTACTAAATTATAAACGATATTTAGACCCAATCCAAGGGAACCATTATTTCTATTTGTAGTAAAAAAGGGTTCATATATTTTTGTTAAGTTTTCTTGTAAAATACCCTTCCCATAATCAATATATTCAAAAATAAAATTATTCCCTTCAATTCTAGCATTTAAAGAAATAACTCCTTTTTCAGTATCATTATATGCATGGTCCAAAGTATTTGAAATCAGATGATTAAGAATTTGTGCAAAGAATCCTGGAAAAGAATTGATTTCTAATATATCATCACATTCAATTTTGAATTCAATATTTCGATTCTTAATTAAATTATCAATACTAATCAAAATACCTCTGATATACTCTTTTACTCTAAAAATTCTTTTTAATTCACTTGTTTGATCTACAGCAACTTGTTTAAAATTCTTTATAATTTTTTCTGTTTTTTCTAAATTTGTTACAATAACTTTAACCAATTCATTTGAACTTTCTAAATAATTTTTCCACTCATCAGGGGAGATTGATGTGTTATCGTATTTGGAACTTATTTCTTCACATATATACTCTAAATGTGATGCTCCTGTGACTCCTATTCCTATTGGTGCGCTAATTTCATTGGCAACTCCTGAAACTAAACTTCCAAGTCCAGCTAATTTTTCAGATTCAATTAGTTTATTTTGAGTTATTATCAGATTTTCCATAGAGGCTTCAAGTTCATCATTTGATTCTTGTAAATCAAGATTTTTATTTTCTAGTTCTATTTCTAACATTTTTTTATCTTGAATATCCCTCCAAAGCCCATGAATTACAAGTTTTTCATTTATAATAATTTTTGTTAGTACAATTTCACACCAAAATTCTTGTCCCGATCTCTTTTTATGAAGCCATTCAAATCGTATGCTACCTTTTTCTAAACATTTATTAATGTACTCTTTCTCTAAAGTACTAGAAACTATACCATTTGGTTGAGTTTTTGGAGATATTTTTTCTGGATTTAAATTTAAAAATTCCTCTTTTTCATTAATTTCTAGTAATTCCAATAATGCAGAATTACAATCAATAAACTTACCATCTTTTAATAAACTTATTCCATCTGTAGAATCATTAAAAAGTGTTTCAAAAACTTTTTTTTCTTGTTCTAATTCTTTTGTTCTAATTTTCACATCTTCTTGAAGCTTAGAATTAAATGCTTTTATTCTTTCTTCTTGTTCTTTTAATTGGTGAATATCTTCAACAATTTTATCTCTCATCTTTTGAAAGTTTGATGATAATGTTTTTAACTCTTTTACTCCTGATATATCTATTTTTGTCTCATAATCACCAAAAGCAATCTTTTTAGAAACATCAGATAGCATATCAATTGGTTCTAATATTTTTCTTACTATAAATATAATAGTTAGTGAAATACCAATAATAATTATTAAAGATATAGTTAAAAACATATTTCTAAATGTATATAATTCTTTATATTTTATATTTTTGTCAACTCTATAACCAATAATCCAATTCCAAGGTTCAAAATGTTTAAAGATAATCCATCTTTCATTATTATTTAGAAGAATCTCAAAATTACCATTTTTCTCCCTCAATATTTTCTTATAAGGTGAAGTATTTTTATATTCATTTGCATTTTCTTTATTATGAAATTTATGTAATACTAAAAAGCCATTTTCATCTATTATAAAAGGGAAGATGTTTTTATTGCTTTTGTTAAAAACTTTTTTGATAATATTTACAGTTCCTTTTTTAAATGACTCTTCATAAGAGTTTACCATTTGTGTTTTCAAAAGTGTTTCATATTTTTCATTTATAAGATAAATTATATTATCGATTTTTTCATTATATATTTTCTCTTGTGATATATCTATTTCTTTTTTTAAATAATTGTAAGAAAAATAAAAAATAGTACCTATTCCAAATGTTATAACTAAAAGGATTGATATTAGAAGTTCTGATTTTAAAGAGTTATTTTTTATCATTTTACTAACACCGCATTATCTATTAATTCAAAAGGAAAAACAATATTAAGCTTTTTTGATAAAGTTGTATTTATATAAATATTAGCTTTTTCATTTATAGCTATTGGTATATTCTTTATATCTTCCCCCTTTAAAATTCTAAGGACTGCGTTAGCGGCCCATCTTCCTTGCTCTTCAGGATTATTAGCGAAAGTTAATACAACAAATTTACTTACAGTTATATCCCAAGCAGCAGTTGGTATTTTAGTTTCCTCTTTTACAAAATCTTCTAAATTTTCTTTGTTTTTATCCCAATTAATTAAAGCTCCACTATTTCCAAGTAATAAGATATCTGTATTATTTTGTAAATATACATAATACTTTTTCCATTCATCAATAGTTCGTGCATGCTTTTTATAAATTTTTCGCTTTAACTGCTCTTCAAAAAAATCACTCTGTGCTTTGGCACTAAAAGAATCATCATCTAAACTGCCTATTCTATTGCCTTTTGCATATTTTTTTAAAGCATCAATTAATTGAGGGATAAGCTGGACTTCTTCCATTCCAGTTATGTTAAAAGGCAGTTCTTTATACTTCTTTATAGTACCATTTATCCCACAAAAGACAATTGGAATGGATGAATTCTTAAAATAAGGTTCAATAACATATTTTATTGCATTATCATCAGAGGTAATAATTACATCAGGTTTAAAATTTTCAATTTGATTTTTGATTTTTTGAGCTATTTTCATTTTATAAGGCTCATTATTATTTCTTTTAGAGTTCATTTCTACTCTTTTAAACTCAATGGGAATTTTAGATTTTAGAAGTGTTTCTTTTATACTTTTTTCAATCCCATCACTCCAATAAAGCCCAGAATGATAGGAATTGATGTAAAAGACTTTTTTCTTTGCAATAAGATTTTCTGCTTTTATAAAGCTAAAAAATAGTAATAATGAAAAGAAAATAATAGCAATCTTTTTCATAATAAGCACTTTTTTATTTATTATAACACAAATCATACATAATTGATATGACATATATTAATTAGTAATGATTAAGTAACTTGTAGTAATAGTTATAAAATATATTGCAAGTACAATTAAGTAGTCATTTATATTTGTATTTATATTATTCATTTTTTCTCCTTTTTATAGGAGAAAAAATTCTCCTATTTTAATTTTTTGTTTTATTAATTGTCTTGGGCCTCATATGGGACTTCAAGTTCTTCCTTTTTATTAATTTGCATTTTTTAAACATAAAAAAAAGGGAAGAGCTAAAAAGCTCTTCCCTTCGTAAAACTTAGTATTTCTAAATTTTATTCGAATTTTGTCTTTTTAGCTGTTCTTTTTCTAACAGTTGGATCAAGTTCTCTTTTTCTAACTCTTACAGATTTAGGAGTAACTTCAACTAACTCATCTTCTTCAATCCACTCTAATGCATTTTCTAAAGACATCGATCTTGGTGGGACTAACTTAATAGCTTCATCTGCACCAGAAGATCTTACATTTGATTGTTGTTTCCCTTTTGTAGGGTTAACATCTAAATCATTTCCTTTAGCATGCTCACCAATAACCATACCGTTGTACACTTTATCTTGAGGTTTAATAAACATAACCCCTCTATCTTGTAAGTTGAAAATTGAATAACCTAATGCTTCACCATTTTCCATAGAAACTAAAGCACCATATTTTCTTGATTCAACAATTCCAGAATAAGCTCTAAACTCTAAGAATGAGTGATTCATAACACCCTCACCTTTTGTTTCAGTTAAGAACTCTGTTCTAATACCAATCAATCCTCGTGCAGGAATTTCAAATTCAAGTCTTGTATAACCAGAACCCATTGGTACCATATTTGTCATATTTGCTTTTCTTTTTCCAAGTTTTTCAATAATTGCACCACTATGTTCATCTGGAGTATCAATAACTAAATGCTCAAATGGCTCCATTTTTACACCATCTTCAACTTTAGTAATAACTTCAGGTCTTCCAATACAGAACTCAAAACCTTCTCTTCTCATATTTTCTGCTAAGATACAAATTTGAAGCTCACCTCTTCCGTTAACTTTAAATTTACCTTCACCATATTGCTCATAATTCATTGCAATATTAGTATTCATTTCAGCTCTTAGTCTCTCATCAATTTTATTTGAAGTTACAAATTTACCTTCAGTTCCTGCTAATGGAGAATCATTAACTGCAAAAGTTACAGATAATGTTGGCTCTTCAATATGCATAGGATCAAGAGGCATAGGATCTGTTGGATCACAAAGTGAATCACCCACATCAATTGTTTCAAAACCAGCAACAGCAACAATGTCACCAGTACCAGCAGTTTTGATATCAAATCTATCCATACCTTTAAATCCAATAAGTTTAGAAACTCTACCTTTAACTTTTTCACCATCTGCTTTACATAATAAAACTGTCTCACCCATAGAGATTGTTCCATTAAATATTCTTGCAATACCAATTTTCCCAATGAAGTTATCATAATCAAGTGTAAATACTTGAAGTTGAAGACCATTTGAATCATCACCAACTGGTTTAGGAACTTCTTTTAAAATTGTTTCAAATAGTGGAGTTAGATTTTCATTTGCATCTTCTAAAGCAAGTTTTGCATAACCATCTCTTGCTGCTGCATATACAACTGGAAATTCTAATTGTGATTCACTTGCACCCATTTGGTCAAAAAGGTCAAATACTTCATCAACAACTCTATCAGGATCTCCACCTGGCTTATCAATTTTGTTAATAACAACAATTGGTCTATGACCTAATTGAAGTGCTTTTTTCACAACAAACTTAGTTTGTGGCATAACACCCTCTTGTGCATCAACAAGTAATAAAACAGAATCAACCATTTTTAAAACCCTCTCAACTTCACCACCAAAATCGGCGTGTCCTGGAGTGTCAATAATGTTAATTCTTACATCCTTATAGTCAATAGCTGTATTTTTAGAAAGGATTGTAATACCTCTTTCTTTTTCAATAGCATTACTATCCATAACTCTTTCATCCACATGCGTATGGGCTGCGAAAGTTCCTGATTGTTTCAATAACTCATCAACTAATGTTGTTTTACCGTGGTCAACGTGTGCGATTACGGCAATATTTCTTATGTCTCTCATTTATTCTCTTTAGATATTAATTTTCGCGATTATACTAAAAAAATGCTTAAGTTTTATCATTTTGAGTAATATTAAGACAAATTATTTTTATGATTTTCTCAGAAGGTAAAAGATATTTTACCTTTTTACATAAAAATAAGATTTCTTTTGCTAATATTCCCCTCAGATTTGTGGTACAAATAGATATGATTTTTCTGATTCATATCACTCTTCAATAACTTAATTCTTTTAATCTTTAAAAGAAACTTTCAAAATAAAATATATTGTTAAGGAGAATACTTGCATGGATTATTTCAAGCAATTTAAACAAAAGTACATGGTAGCTTTTTGGCGTCCATTACCAGCTGTCATAGCTTTAGGAGTTTTAGCAGCATATTATTTCGGTATTACAGGTACGTATTGGGCTGTTACTGGTGAATTTACAAGATGGGGTGGTCACATCTTACAACTTTTTGGCGTAGACCTTAGCTCTTGGGGTTATTATAAAATTATGGGTATGCAAGGAAATAGTTTCACTCGTGTTGATGGTGTTATGATAATAGGAATGTTTGCAGGTTGTATTGCAGCAGCATTTTGGGGTAATAATGTAAAACTTAGAATGCCTGCAAGTAAAATTAGAATCTTTCAAGCTCTTTTAGGTGGTATTATCGCAGGATTTGGAGCAAGACTTGGTATGGGTTGTAATTTAGCAAGCCTTTTTACTGGTATTCCTCAATTTTCAGTGCATGCTTGGTTATTTACTCTTGCTATGATTGTAGGTGTTTATATAGGTGCTAGAGTAACTTTATTGCCTTTTTTTCAATCTAAAATGAAAATGCAAAAAGTTTCTTGTTCTACTACTTTAAATACTGATACTAAAAATGTCAAATCTCTTTTTACAATTGGTACTATTGTTTTTATTGCTATGATTATCTGGGCATTATATTTAATTTTTATTCAACAAAGTACTAAATTAGGTATTGCGATGTTATTTGGTGCTGGATTTGGTCTTTTAATTGCAAAAGCTCAAATTTGTTTTACATCTGCTTTTAGAGATATTTTCACAACAGGAAGAAGCCAAATGGCAGTTGCTATTGTTATAGGAATGGCAGTATCTACTATTGGGGTATTTAGTTATATTATGATTGGTGTTCCACCAAAAATTATGTGGGCAGGACCCAATGCACTTATTGGTGGATTGTTATTTGGATTTGGAATTGTACTAGCAGGTGGTTGTGAGTGTGGATGGATGTATAGAGCTGTTGAAGGTCAAGTACATTTTTGGATAGTTGGAATTGGTAATGTTATTGGCTCAACTCTACTTGCATACATGTGGGACAGTTTCTCTTTATCTTTAGCAACAAGCTGGCCAAAAATAAATTTACTTCAATCTTTTGGAAATTATGGTGGATTATTTATGAATTATATTTTCCTATTTTTACTATTTCTATTGGTATTAAAACTAGAAAGAAATTATAGAACAACATTAAAAGAAAAGGTGACAAAATGATAAAAAAAGATATTATTCCAGACTATCGAATTGATATGCAAGGTGAACCTTGCCCTTATCCTGCTGTTAAAACTCTTGAAGCAATGAAAGAATTGAAAGAAGGGGAGATTTTGGAGATAATAAGTGATTGTCCACAAAGTATTAATAATATTCCCCAAGATGCAAAAAATCACGGGTATAAAGTTTTAAGTGTAGATAGTAGTGGACCTACTATTCAATATATTATTCAAAAATAAAATATATTTATAATATTGCGTATTTTAACTTCGCAATATTATAAATCAAAGAATTCTTACTAATTAAATATTCTACCTACTTTTTATACTCTTTTCTTAGATATAATTAAAAAAAATCAAAGAGATGATATGAATTTAAATACTACTTTACAAGAGATTCAAGAAGAGATTCAAAAGTACTCTACAAAGGGAAAACTAGCAAATTATATACCTATGTTAGCCCAAGCAGATGAGAATGATTTTGCTATGAGTATAATAACACTTGAAGGTGAAGAGTTTCATATTGGATGTAGTGATAAAAAGTTCTCTATTCAAAGTATTTCTAAAGTATTTACTTTTACCCTAGCTTTAGAACACTATAGTAAACAACTTTACAAAAGAGTAGGACATGAACCCTCTGGTGATCCTTTTAATTCCCTTGTTCAATTAGAGTATGAAAGTGGTATTCCTAGAAATCCATTCATAAATGCAGGAGCAATTGTTACAACTGATTGTTTAACTTCAATTTTCAATAATAATGCCTTTGATGAAATTTTAACTTTTATGAAAAAAGTTTCACATGAAGAGAATATAACATATGATAAGGATATCTTTATCTCTGAATTAGGGCATGGTTTTCAAAACTTTGCACTAATAAACCTAATGAAGAGTTATCAAAACATAAAAAATCCCATAGATGATGTGATTCAAACATATTTTAAACAATGTTCAATCATGATGAATACAAAACAACTTGCACACTCTATGTTATTTTTAGCAAACCATGGAGAAGATCCTTTTACAAAAGAACAAATTATAAATGAATCAAAAGCAAAAAGAATAAACTCACTAATGCTTACTTGTGGACACTATGATGCAAGTGGTGATTTTGCATATAAAGTTGGACTTCCAGGTAAAAGTGGTGTAGGAGGAGGAATTGTTGCTGTTGTTCCAAAGAAGATGGCAATATGTGTTTACTCTCCAAAATTAAATGTACACGGAAACTCACTAATTGGTACAAAAGCTTTAGAATTATTTACTACAAAAACAGGTCTTTCAATTTTTTAATAAAAAGGAGAATAAGATATTTATTCTCCTTACATACTAAACTGCATTTTAAAACACAATCCTTCATTTTTATTTTCTGCAGTTATACTACCCTTTAGTTTTTGAGTGATTATTTCTCTTGCAATGTATAGTCCTATTCCAGTAGATAAACTATCAGAAAAATCTTTTTCAAAAATTCTTTTTATGATAAAATCACTTACTCCACCAGCATTATCTTCAAAAAGAACTATCACATTATTTTTTATACTTTCTACAGAGATTTTTACAAGAGGTTCCCTTATTTTTCTTTGTTCAAAAGCTTTAAGAGAATTTTCAAATAAAATCATAAGTATATTTAAAAAATAATTTTTCTCTATTTTTATCTTTATTTTCTCATCACATTCTAAATTTATATTTATAGATTTTTTATTAAACTCACTATCAATAAGTCCTATAATCCCATTTATTTCGTCTTTTATTTTTATTTCTTCAATATTTTTTTCTTCTTTATAAAAATTTAGTTGGTTAAGCCCTGTCTCTTTAAGATAATTTATGTTTTGTTTTATATTTTTAAGATTATCCTTTATAATCATATTTAAATTAGCATCTTTGAATTCATATGCTATTTCTATGTGATTTATACTATTATAAAGACTATTTATAGGAGTTTTCCATTGGTGCGAAATATTAACCATTGTTTGACCTATTAAAGAAAGTTTAGAATACTCATTTAAAAGTTCTACATTTTTTTCATGTTCTTTACTTAATCTATATGCTGAATGAATTAAAGCAAAACCTAAAAATATATCTTGTCCTGCTGTTCCAATTGCAAAGAAATAATAA
>NZ_PDJV01000034.1 GCF_004116465.1 Arcobacter sp. F2176 | reverse complement strand
GTATAAATAATACAATTATTATGGTTAATTCCTTGTAATGAAGGAATTGGTCGATTGTTATAACTTAGTTCACTATCATAATCATCTTCAATAATATAGGCATTATTTTTTGTAGCCCATTGTATAAGTTTAAAACGATTTGCAATAGGAATAGTTACTCCTGTTGGATATTGATGTGAAGGTGTAATATATAAAAGTTTACACTTATTTTTTTCTATATGTTCTAAACTAATACCATCAGAATTTATTGGAATATTTTCTATAGAATAATCAAGATTTTTGAATACTTTTTTTACTACTGAATATCCTGGAAATTCAATTCCTAATTGTGAAGTAGAAGATTTTAATATTGTAGCAATAATAAACATTGCATCTGAAAATCCACTACATATGACTATTTGATCAGGATTACATTGTACTCCTCTATTGTGACATAAATATTTTGATATTTGTACTCTAAAAGAATATTCACCTTGCATTTGAGGATAGCTTCCAAAATTAATCATATCTTTCATAATTTTATTATGTAATCTAGACCATAGTTTATTAGGGAAATTATCATTATGTAGTTGAGCAGGATAAAAATTATACAAAATATTTGTAGTAGTTGGTTTTAAAGCATGTTGAAATGTTTCTTTTAGTGGTAAATAGTTTTCTATATCTTTACTTACAAAATATCCACTTTGTGGATAACTTTCAATATATCCTTCTGCGAATAATTGACTATATGCAGATTCTACTGTGTGTTTACTTACTTGGTAATCTTGAGCCATTTGTCTAATCGAAGGAAGTTTTGTTCCTGCAGGCAAATTTTTTTCAATATTAATTTTAATTTGATTATATAGTTGGATATATAAAGGTGTTGATGAATTAATAAGCTTATATATAACTGTCCTTTTTATTTATCAATTTTTGTACCTTGAGTAAGTTACAGCTGTATGTTATTATAACACCTGAAAACTTAAATAAATAGAGTTATTGGAGGAATACTTGGAAACTAAAATAGCAAAAGTTTTATTTATTAAAACAGGAAGAGTTACTACACGAAATTTAGAAAATAATAAAAGGAAAAAAATTGTTTCGGCAATAAGAAAATATCCTGTAAAAAAAGCATTTCTTACAAGAACTGGATTTATGGATGATGAACAAGGTGATTTAAAACATCATGGAGGTGAAAACAAAGCACTATTCTTATTTTCACAAAAAACATATGAACAAATTAATAAACAGTTGAAAACAACTTTTGATATTGATGGTGTTGCACATTTTGGAGAGAATATAATTCTATCTGATATTACTGAAAGTGATATTTGTATAGGAGATATTTATCAACTGGGAGGATCAAGAATACAAATCACACAACCAAGACAACCTTGTTGGAAATTAAGTGCTAATACAAATAAAAAAGAGATGACAAAGTTTATTTTTCAAAGTGGTTTAACAGGTTGGTATGCAAAAGTTTTAGATGAAGGTGTAGTTTGTGTAAATGATGAGCTTATTTTAGAAAAGAGAAAATATCCCAACTTAAGTATTAAAAAACTTAATCAACTTATTGTAAATCCATTATTAGATGAAAAAATAACCAACGAAGCACTAAGTTGTAAAGTATTAGGAAAGCCATTTTTAAACTCATTGTCAAAAAGATATAAATTTAAAGATGAAGATGAACAGTTTTCATTTTATCATACTTAAAAGGGAAGAGATGAACGAAAACAATTATTTATTGCCATTATATAATAGATTAGATGTCTCATTTGTAAAAGGTAAGAATTCTATTTTATATGATGAAAAAGGGAGAGATTATGTTGATTTTTCTTCTGGAATTGGTGTGAATAGTTTGGGTTATTGTGATAAAAAAGTTGTTAAAACGATAACTAAACAAGCCAATAAAATTTTACACACATCAAATATTTACCATATAAAGTCACAAGAAAAATGTGTGAAAAAAATAGTTACATTAAGCACCTATGATATGCAGTGTTATTTTTGTAATAGTGGTGCAGAAGCAAATGAAAGTGCCATTAAACTGGCTCGAAAATATGGAAATACAGCTTTTTGTAAAACAAAGTATAAAATTATAACTATTAAAAACTCGTTTCATGGAAGAACAATAGCAACTTTAAAAGCAACAGCACAAGAGGAAAAACATAAATATTTTGGACCTTATCCTGATGGATTTGTTTATGCTGATAATATAAATGAGGCGATAAACTTAATAGATGATGACACTGTTGCAGTTATGCTTGAACTGATTCAAGGGGAAGGCGGCATTTTTATGCAAGATAAAGAGCAAGTAAAAAAGTTAAGTGAGGTATTGAAAAAAAAGAAATTATTATTGATAATAGATGAAGTTCAAACAGGTGTTTATAGAAGTGGAGAATTTCTAATGTCACATCATTATGAGATTAGACCAAATATTATAACTTTAGCAAAAGGCTTAGCAACAGGAGTTCCAATAGGGCTGATGATGACAGATTTAAGAAATGTTTTAAAGCAAGGTGATCATGGTTCAACTTTTGGAGGAAATCATCTTTCGACAACCGTGTCAATTAAGGTTTTAAATATTTTAGAAAAATATAAAAATAGTGGAAAACTTGAATCAAACATTAAATACTTTAATGATTATTTAGACTACTTTATAGAAAGATATCCATCTTTGTTTTTATCAAAAAATGGCTTTGGTTTTATGCTTGGACTCAAACTTAAAGATGGAACAAAGCTCAATGAGATTGTAAAGTTATCTTTAAAGCAGGGTGTTTTAGTACTAAAATCAGGAAAGGATATTGTTCGATTTTTGCCACCATTGAATATATCAAAAAAAGAGATAAAAATGGGATTTAAAAGATTTGAAAAGGTTGTAACAAAATTGAAAGGAAAAAATATATGAGACATAGAACAAAAACACATTTACTTACACAAGAAGAAGTTGAAAAGTTATTTATACGAGCTGAAGTTGGTCGTATTGGGAGTTTTGGAAAGGATGGTTATCCTTATATTGTACCTATGCATTTCGTATGGCATAATCAAAAGATATATTTACATGGATTACCAAAAGGAGAAAAAATTGATAATATAAAATTAAATCCAAATGTATGTTTTGAGATAGATGAAATGATATCTTTATTATATGATGGAGTGGAAAATCCATGTGATGTAAATACTGAATTTAATAGCATAATTTTACAAGGACACGCAACTATTGTTGAGGATTTTGATGAAAAGAAAATAGCACTTTTAAAAATAGTGGAAAAATTTACACCTCATTTAAAAAATAAAGAATTACCTCTAAATATGATAAATGGTACAGCAGTTATTGGAATAGATGTTATGAAATGTGTAGGAAGATATTATAAATAAGAAATAGCAATTTTTGGATTGTGTAATGTTGTTAGTTAGATTATGATTTTAAAAGTAAATAAAAGGAGATAAAAATGAGTTTTATAAAAAATGAGAGTTTAGAAAAAGCAGATTATGAGGTATTTTCAATAATTGAGAATGAGTTAAAAAGAGAAACAAATCATCTAGAGATGATTGCATCAGAAAACTTTACTAGTCCTGCTGTTATGGAAGCAACAGGAAGTATTTTTACAAATAAGTATGCAGAAGGTTATCCATATAAAAGATATTATGGTGGATGTGAGTTTGCAGATCAGGTTGAGCAGTTAGCTATCAATAGAGCTTGTGAAATTTTTGGTTGTAAATATGCAAATGTTCAACCACATTCTGGAAGTCAAGCCAATAGTGCTGTATATGCAGCATTGTTAAGTGCAGGAGATAAAATTCTTGGTATGGATTTAAGTCATGGTGGACATTTAACTCATGGAAGTAAACCATCCTTTTCAGGAAAAAATTATAATGCTTTTTCTTATGGAGTGGAACTAAATGGATATATTGATTATGATAAAGTTATGGATATTGCAAAAGTTATACAGCCAAAAATTATTATTTGTGGTGCAAGTGCTTATGCTAGAGAACTTGATTTTAAAAAATTCAGAGAGATAGCAGATGCGGTAGGAGCAATTTTGTTTGCTGATATTGCACATATTGCAGGACTTATTGCTGCTGGTGAACATATGTCACCTTTTCCTTATGCTGATGTTGTTACAACAACTACACATAAAACACTAAGAGGACCAAGAGGTGGTATAATTATGTGTAATGATGAAGAGATTGCTAAAAAACTTAACAGTGCAATTTTTCCAGGAACACAAGGTGGTCCTTTGATTCATGTTATTGCTGCAAAAGCAGTTGCATTTAAAGAGGTATTAGATGTTTCATGGAAAGAATATGCAAAGCAAATAAAAGCCAATGCAAAAGTTTTAGAAAAAGTTTTAATCAATAGAGGATATGATTTAGTAAGTGATGGTACGGATAATCATCTTGTACTTGTAAGTTTCTTAAATAAAGACTTTTCAGGGAAAGATGCAGATACCGCACTTGGAAATGCAGGAATTACTGTAAATAAAAACAGTGTACCAGGAGATACACGAAGTCCATTTATTACAAGTGGTATTAGAATTGGAAGTCCAGCTTTAACTACACGAGGAATGAAAGAAAAAGAATTTGAAATAATTGCGAATAAAATATGTGATGTTCTAGATAATATTCAAGATATAAATTTACAAAAAAGAATTAATAAAGAGATGAAAGAATTAGCAAAAGGATTTGTTATTTATACTCAATCAACATTTTAATTAGACCTATTGAAAATCCTAATGGTAGTAGAAATATCTCATAAATTGTTATATTTGGAACTTTTAACTAAAACTTAAAGTTGTGTTCCAAATATAAGAGATTTAGCAACTTAACGCTTGCAGCATGCGCGCCATTGGAATGGAGCAGAAGGAGCAATGTAAATGGCGTCGCTGTGCCTGCACTGGTTATGTAGCATCGACCAAACTCACGACTTTTGACATTATTACCTGCTGAATCTCGGGGTGAAATTCCTCATAGATGGTATTTGAGCGAACATTGTTCTTCTCTTTAGGCTTTGGGACAGTGAACCTTTCACGGCTTATCCAATTTATGCGTCTGCCTGCACTGACGATACCTTTGGTATCCTCTTCGTCAGTTAAAAGTTTATGATCAGCAACGAAGCCAATCCCCTTAACATGGATGTCTTTACTTCCGGCGGAGCAAGACTTGATGTAAACGATGTCTCCGACCTTCAGAGATGCTATGTACTGAAACAACTCCGGTGCTTCACCTTGCCCCCAGCCGGGGCCAGCGATTCCGTGATTAATAAATTCAGCGCTTACGTCCTCGCCGTAATATGCCCCAATTCCAAAAATTGCCATCTAATTCTCCTTGGCTGAATTTGCTACATAACTATTTATTGAACATACATTATATACAAGATAGCCTGAAAATCAACAAACAACATACACAATATGTGTCGTATATCAAAATGCCTATAAACACCTTAAATAAGCTATTTTTGTAAATATTAGTATAAAAAATATTGAAAATTGAGATGCTTCTTAAATAAATTTTAAGTTTATGATATGTTTTTTATGTATGTTTAGACGATAATAGTACATAATGTATGTATATTAAGGTGATATCGTAATAAACCTGCAAAATGTTAAATATATTAAGAGGAGTAATGTGGATAGAAAATTGATACAAAGATAAGTTATAAAACAAGTTCAATAACTTGTAAATATTCTCCAAATTTCAACTCTTTTATGAACAAGATTACCATTAGTAAAAACTGCTCCAAAAATAAAAGGTTAAGGAAGAGATTGTTCAGAACTTTGTGTCATATTTCTTTTTGACAGATTAATATTGTTAAAAAAACTGGACTGGGCTCAGACAAGGAAAGTTTCCTAAATTAAACTAAGTCCATGAGTTACAGTTTGGAATAAAGAAGAAGTAAATAAATGGATAAGTGATTTATAATTACACATCCTCTCTCTAATTTAAAAATTTAAGGTTATAAGTTACAGAATTTAGAATATAGTTTACCATACCTAAATTATGGATTTTATCAAAAGCTATAAATATTACAGATATTACAATTGCCCATATTAAACTTAAAAATGAACCAATTAAAAAATATTCTGCTTTTATTTGTTTATCAATTTCCTTATATCTCGCAATAGTCTTAAAAACTACGACAATAGATATTAATGCCCAATTTTGCGATACTATACCTATAAAATATAGTATTCTTTCAAGAAAACCTATCCTTGCAGCATTTTTGTCACTGTTTATGTTAGGATTTTTTTCTGTTATTTCAGTTATTGTCTCTACTGCTGTTCCATCTTTTACTATTGTTTTCGTTATTCTTTCTTTGTGAGTTTCCTCTGAAGTAGTAGGTTTTATTTTTGCTATTTCATTATTAATAAATTCATTAACTGAATATAATAATATTAAAGTTATTGTTATTATAAATATCATAGAAAAAAAATTATTTTCTTCAATATTAAAGTAATTAACAAAAATTGTGTACCCCACTAATAATAAAATTGGTAGACAAGTCCATTTAAATAATTTAAAGTTCTTCATCAAATTTAATATCCTTAAAATAATTCTGATCTAATTTATTACTATTAGTTTCAAAAGATAAGATTATTTGTTCAAATACATTCATTATAAAAAAATATTTTGAACGTTCTGCAAAATAATAAATAGATCGCTCACTTGTCTTCATTAATGATTTAATTTCTTTTAAATCTTTATTTTTTATGACTTTAAATTTTAAAAATATTTTTTGTTTATCAGTAAAACTTGAAAATACTTCTTCCATTAACATGCCAATTGTGTTAAGTAATATTGTTTTATCTATATCATTTTGAATATAAAAACTATATTTCTTATTTTTTTTATTCAGTATTTCATTTGTATTTGTTAATCCCATACCCATAATTTCAGAATGTGTTGTTTTATTTATATTTCCATAGATATTACCATATCCTAAAGCAAACCTACATTCGATATTTTCTAACATAAATGCAATATCTAAATAAAGTAATATTGATAACAATATTTTTATGTCTTTAACTACAACCTGAAAATCATCCCCAACTTTAATTTCCAGTTTTGTAATTATTTTATCTCTAAAATTCTCTTCGGTTTCTATTAATATTCTATTTAGCGTTTCTGATAATATTTTTTGATCATATTTTCTACTATCTTTTATATCACCCATAAGCATAAAGTATTTATCCATTGTTTATCTTTTTTATTAAATTATTTCATATGATACAACAATTAATCTTATACTTTTGCATGTTTTTACATTCAATTTATACTTTTGCATGTTTTTACGTTCAATCTATACTTTTGCATGTTTTTACGTTCAATCTATACTTTTGCATGTTTTTACATTGATATTTTGAAAAAACTAAAACTTATAATTCTAGGGGATATTATAAAATACATACTTGCGTATTCTATTTAGTATACCATTAAGTCCTCTCACCTCGTAATAAATCTGCAAAATGTTAAATATATTATAATGTGCAATGTGGCTAAAAAATTGTTAGAAAGATGAGTTTTAAAAACAAGTTCAACAACCTGTAGGTTTTGGAACTTTCTTTAAGTTCAAAATTAATTTATTGAACTATTATATAATTTCATTAACTATCAGTTATAGACATAAAACTATGAGTGGTCTTATAAATGATATATTTTACTTATATAAAACAATCTATTAGTTTTTTTAATAGCTCTTTTTTATCTTCATTTGATTCAGTTTCTAATCTAATTGACAGTTGATTTTTTACAATTTTTATTGCATTGTCACATTCACTTATTGCTTCATTAATTTCTTTTTTTGTTAGATCACATGTTTGTATACCGAATCTTTCTATATACTTGTTGTCCCACCATTTTTTACTGCCAAGAAGTAATAATGCTGGAATATCATTTTTAATATATACTGTAGTTGATACTACATCATATGCTGGTGCTAATTTTATGTCATCTATTCCTGTGTAAATAAGCCCAAAGTTTTTGAGATGAGCATCACCATTTTTTAACAAAAAATTTAAATAAGTCATTTTAAAAAATTGAATAAGTGAAGATTTTTTGTGCTGCGGTGAAACAAAAGTTTTAATTGTTTTTACTATTTGTTCATGAGATCCTTCATATTTATCATCTCTTTGTTTACCCATTAAAACGCACATGTCTTCAAAGCCAATATATTTATCATCAACTTTATCAAATCGTTTCATTATAAAAAGCTTTTCATCATCAGATATATAAAACTCTGGAACTTCAATGTTTGATCTTCTAACTATTTCCATGCAGTAGTACTCATTTAAAGCAAGTTCTTTATAATCTGCACCCCAAGATTTGACAATGTAATCATCAACTTTTAAAGTTGCTTTATTTTCAATTACGGCTAAAACTTTTGGCTGAACTCCACTTAGTGCTGAGTTTAGTGCAAATTTTGTTACTAATTCATCAAAAAGGTTATCTTTTTTTGTATGTAATAAATCATCAAGACTTAAACTATCGTCAGCTTTAATAAAATTTGATTCATAAGAAAGCCTACCTTTTATTGAGTTTGACATAACTTTTAGTAAGCCAAAATCATCGGTTTTTGTGAGTTTTGAGAAATGTTTTTTAATAATTGATAATAGGTAGCCTTCTGGCAAATGCATTTCAAAAATAGGGTGAAGTTTATTATGGATAAATGGCTTACTTCTTACAGGCATAAGTAAAGAGATAAAATTGTTTTTTTCTTCACAATCATATGAGAATATAAATTCATTATCTTCTTTTATTAAGTTACCACTAGAATTTGAATTTACTTTTACATTTAATTTATCCATTTACAATATCCTCAAATACAGGGAATAGTGATTTTTCTTTTATAACTAACTCTTGTCCTAGATAGTCAGTCAATTGCAAAACTTTTTTAAGGCCAATGTCACTACTGGTTCCATTTTCAAAATTGCTGATAGTTGCTCTTGAAATATTTAAATCACTAGAGATAGTTTTCTGAGAAATACCTCTACTTTTTCTTAAAAGTGCCAACTCTTTGCCAAGTTCAACAAAATTCATATAAATACCTTTTGTGTATAAAATATTAGTCATTATAATATTAAAATTAGATTTTGTCAAATATTTTATACATTATTGATCTTTTTAATTATATTAGAGTACATTAATAATCAAATGTAGTGGAAAACAATCTCTTTATTTATAAATAAGTATAGTACCCATTATATCATCTGTATGTAGAATAATTTAAATTTTATCTATTTCTTTGCCATTATCGTTTATAATGCGGTTAAATTAAAAAACAAATATTTAACATAAAAGGTAAACGATGGGATTAGGTGTAGGAATAGTAGGACTTCCAAATGTAGGTAAATCGACAACTTTTAATGCTTTGACAAAAGCACAAAATGCAGAGGCACAAAATTATCCATTTTGTACTATTGAGCCAAATAAAGCAATTGTTCCAGTACCTGATAAAAGACTTGATGCGTTAGCAAAAATTGTTATTCCTGATAAAATTCAATACTCAACAATTGATTTTGTAGATATTGCAGGACTTGTACGAGGTGCTTCAAAGGGTGAAGGGTTAGGGAATCAATTTTTATCTAATATTAGAGAAGTTGAAATGATCTTACATATGGTTAGATGTTTTGAAGATGGAAATATCACTCATGTGGAAGGTGATGTAAATCCTTTAAGAGATAT
This sequence comes from Arcobacter sp. F2176, assembly GCF_004116465.1. Classification (NCBI taxonomy): domain Bacteria; kingdom Pseudomonadati; phylum Campylobacterota; class Epsilonproteobacteria; order Campylobacterales; family Arcobacteraceae; genus Arcobacter; species Arcobacter sp. F2176. The sequence continues at coordinate 1,321 of NZ_PDJV01000034.1, read as the reverse complement.
TGAGATAATCGAAACTGAACTTATTTATGCAGATATTTCACAGTTAGAGAAAAAAATAGATAGACTTAAAAAACAAGCAAAAACTTCAAAAGAAGCGGCTTCTTCTTTTATAATTGCAGAAGAGTTATTTAAACATTTAGAAGAGTTAAACCCAGTAAAAACTTTTGAGAAACTTGAAGATGATGTTTTTATTGCTTTAGATAAAGAACTTAGATTTTTGTCAAATAAAGATGTGATTTATGGGGCAAATGTTGATGAAGATTCATTAGCAGATGGTGGAAATAAATTTGTTGAGATATTAAAAGAACATGCGGCTTCTGTTAATGCTGATGTAATTATGCTTTGTGCAAAAATAGAAGAAGAACTAGTTGGTTTAGAAGATGAAGAGGCACAAGAATTTTTAACAGATTTAGGTGTAGAAGAATCAGGATTAGAGCAAATTATTCATAAAGCATTTGATAAACTTGGACTTCAATCATATTTTACAGCTGGTAAAATAGAAGTTAGAGCTTGGACTATTAAGAAAAATACAAAAGCACCACAAGCAGCAGCTGTGATTCATAATGACTTTGAAAAAGGTTTTATAAAAGCAGAAGTTATTGCCTATGAAGATTTTGTATCTTTAGGTGGAGAAGCTAAGTGTAAAGAAGCAGGAAAATTAAAACTTGAAGGTAAAGATTATATTGTGCAAGATGGTGATGTTATGCATTTTAGGTTTAATGTCTAAAAGATTTATCATTATAAACTAACTTCAATTATCAAAATGTAAAGAAGAAAACTTCTTTACATTTACTAACTATATTTAACAAAAATCTAAAAGTCTAAAATTCAATAGAACAAATTTAATAATAATTTTAAAACTTTAATTTTGTATACTTTATATACAAAAATGTAAACTCTACTATACCTTAAAAATGTATAATTATTTTATATATTTTAAGGAACTAGAATGAATAATCAACTTATTAATTATAAAGGAATTGAGCTAAAACAGGAGTTACTTCAATATTTTAAACATATGTTCTTAGTGGAAGAGTATAGAGAAGAATTAGTATCATTATCAAAAAGTTGGGATAACCTATCTTTACTAAGTAACTTTGGAAATAATAGTGCAAATATAAATGAAACAAAAAATAACTTTTCAAAATTGACTTCAAAACTGTTAAATCATCTATCAAATGAACTTCTAGAAAAAACAATAAGACAAATGAAATTTAAATCACAAATCTCTATTGATATTCTTATACGAAATCTTTATGAAAGAACTGCTGATATTGGATTTTTAGCTACAGATAAGGATATAAGAGAATTTTTAGAAAAT
>NZ_PDJV01000033.1 GCF_004116465.1 Arcobacter sp. F2176 | reverse complement strand
GATTCTAAAAGATACTTGAATTTTACTCAAAATAAAAAGGAAATTGAAATGAAATAATATTTTTGTTTAATAAAATATAGACTCTTTTTAATTGTTTTTAAAGGTGGAAACTCAAACAGTTTCGGGCTTTACCGAAAATAAACATCTAACTTCCAGCTCCATCAAAGGCAGAAAGAAAAGCCGATAGTTTTAACTGCTAGTTTATAAAGTAATATATAGACACCAAATATATTACTACATCTACAGAAGCCGAACGTTTATTTTTCTCTTTTTGAAATAAGATTGGTAACTGTCTGAGTGTTTAAAAGTTGCTAAATGCAAGTTTTAATAAACGAGTTTTACCAATCAGAAAAGATAAAAATAATAAGTGAGGATACCCGGAGGGCTTCGCAGCCGTAGTTGCTTTTGCTTACTTTTCGTCAATACAAAAGTAAGAGAAGCGAAGAACTTGTTCTTCAAGAGCAAACTTTCATAATAATATAACTTTACAATGCTATACTTAACACACAAAAACTCAAACTAGGGATTAAACATGGTAATTAGAAAACAAGTAAATGAAAGAATGAGTAGAATAGTTGAATATAGTGGGGTTATTTATTTAGCTGGAATCGTATCTGATGATAAAGACTTAGATATAAAAGGTCAAGCTCAAAGAGTGTTGGCTATGGCAGAAGAAAGATTAGCTGAAGCTGGAAGCAATAAAGACCATATCTTACGAGCTGAAATATTTGTAAAAGACATCGCTAGAGATTTTGCAGACTTTAATGAAGTCTGGGATGCTTGGGTATCAAAAGAACAACCACCTGCACGTGCTTGTGTTGAAGCAAATATGGCAAGTTCTAATACACTAGTAGAGATAATATTTACAGCAGTAAAGAGTAGAATATTATAGTAAAAAGATTTTTTCTTTTTGCTAAACATTAAAGAAATTTATTACATCTTATTTCTTCTTGAAGTATAATACTTGCATAGTATTATTTCAAATAAAATCTGGAGAACTATTTATGAAAAGAGACACTATTATTATCGGCGCTGGAGTTGTTGGACTTATGTGTGCTTATCATTTACATAAAGCTGGACGAAAAGTAACTATTATCGATGAAGGTGATATTACTGATTGTACATCGTTTGGAAATGCTGGATTATTATCTGCTTTTGATAAAGGATGTTTAGCTTATCCTGGTGTTATTACAAACACAATGAAGCAGATGATAAAAGGTGAATCTCCAGTAAAAGTTCATCCAAAACTTGATCCCAAACTATTTACTTGGCTTTTTAAATTTGCAGCAAGTGCAAATGAAAAAAGATTTAAAAGAACAGTTATGCTTTTTGAAAAGTATGGGGAAGATACTTTAAAACTATATGAAAAGATGCAAAAAGAAGATAAGCTAGATTTTGACTATCACAGAAAAGGTATGCTTTCTGTATTTACAGAAGATGCTACTTATGATAAGAAGTTAAAAGAGTGTGAATTAAAAGATAAAAAAACATATAAAATATTATCAAAAGAAGAGACAAAAGAGTATTTACCTTGTGGAAATGAGAAAATAAAAGGTTCAATTTTATTTAATAGAAATGCTCACCTTGACCCTAAAAGAGTTATGTTTGAAACAAAAGAATTTTTAAAAAAAGAGGGTGTTGAGTTTATATTAAATCAAAAAATCATAGATATAAAATTTTCAAATAAAAAAGTAAAATCAGTAAGTTCACTTACAAACACTTACGAAGCAGAAAACTTTATACTTTCAACTGGTTATCAAACACTTTTAGCTGATATTAGAAAAAAAAGTTTGATGATGACACCTGCAAAAGGTTATAGTATCACTTTTTCTATGCCAAGTGAATTTAAGCCAAAAACATCAACACTGTTTAGTGATTTGTTTATAGTGATGACTCCAAGACGAGATAGCGTAAGACTTACCTCAAAATTAGAACTAGGTTCTACTGATACAAAAGTAGTAAAAGAGCAAATAGATAGTATAAAATCAAATTTTGAAAAATATACACTTCCTTTTGAGATGAAAGATATAAAAGAGTGGACAGGATTTAGACCTCTTACTCCAAATGATATACCACTATTTGGGAGAGATGAAGAGTACAAAAACTTAGTATATGCTATGGGAATGGGTTGGCTTGGTATGACCTTTGCTCCTAGTATTGGGAAAATAGTTAAAAAAATTATTACAAAAGATTTAGAGAATAAAAACAGCGATGATGTTTTACTTTTCTCAGGTTTTTATCAATAAAATAAAATATAAAAGGTTATAGATGTATTCAAAACTACTATCTAAAAAGAAATATTATGGTGAAGGTAAAATCTCAGAATCAAAAAATGAAGAGTTTTATAGAAGTAGTTTCCACAAAGATTATGATAGATTAATATTTTCAAAGTCATTTAGAAGACTTTCAAAAAAAACGCAAGTTCATCCTTTATCTAAAAATGACCATGTGCATAATAGATTGACTCATAGTTTAGAAGTTGCAAGTGTGGGAAGAAGTTTAGGATTAAGAGCTGGAGAGATATTTAAAAGAAAAAATGAGAGTATAAATCCATATGATGTGGGATATATAGTTCAAACAGCTTGTTTGGCACATGATATTGGGAATCCACCCTTTGGACATGCAGGTGAAGAAGTTATTAAAGAGTGGTTTGCAAAAAATAAAGAAGAGAGTTTTCTAAAAGCCTTATCAAGTGATGAGTTAGATGATTTTTTAAACCTAGATGGCAATGCCCAAAGTTTTAGAATAGTATCAAAACTTGAAAACAATAGTTTTAAAGGTGGTATGAATCTTACTTTTTCTACTTTGGGAGCACTTATAAAGTATCCTTATGCTTCAAGTAATTGTAAGATAATAGGAAAGTCAAAATTCAACTTTTTTCAAAGTGAAAAAGAGTTTTTCGAACTACTTTTTAAAGAACTTGATTTGGTAAGAAAAGATGGGACATATATGAGACATCCACTTTCTTATTTGATGGAAGTTGCTGATGATATTTGTTATGGGTTGTTAGATTTACAAGATGCCCATGAACTTAAAATCATCACACTTAATGACACAATAAAAATCTTTGAACATATATTAGGAACCCCAGAGGTTAAAAATTCACTTGCAAATGAAAAGTATGATGATTTCCAAAGATTATCAAGATTTGTTGCCCTGTCAATCAACAATCTTACTAATCATGCAATGGAAAAATTTGAAGAAAATTTAGAACATATCTGCAGTGAAAACCAAGAAAAAGATTTATTAACATATTTTACAAATGATGATTTAAAGCAAGGATTATTGGTAGCAAAAAGACTAGGTCATGAAAAAGTATTTAATGAGACTAGAAAAGTAGAATTAGAACTTGGTGCTTATAATATAATTGAAACCTTGTTAGATAACCTAATAAAAGCTACTTATAGACTGCACAAATGCAAAGATGAGAAAAAGTTATCCTTTAAAGATCAAAGAGCCTTGCAACTAATGGAAAATGATAAACCAAATAAAAACGACTCACTATACAATATGTATCAAAGAGTTATTGATTATATCGTAGGTATGACTGATAATCATGCAAAATATATTGCCCATCAATTTATTGGAATGAGTTATTAAAATATTTATTTTAATAACTCGCAAGGCTCTATATCAAATAACTTTGCTAGTTTATATATATGTCCCAAATTAAAATGTTTTCCATATTTTAAATTCTCACAATTAGAATAAAAAGCTACTGATCCTATCCCAATTTCAAGTGCAACCTCTAACTGATTTAGTCCATTTTTAATTCTTTTTTTTTTATATTCCCTGATATCTTCTTATAAAAAAGTTCAAGTTCAAATTCAGGTGTAGTATCTAATAAATTCATTTTTGTATTAATTATCCTATTATTATATAATTTTAATAACTACATAACTATATAGTTATAATAATTTTTTATCTTTTTTGTATTGATTATCCTATTATTACATTAGCAACATAACTATATAGATATAATAATTTTTTATCTTTATTCTATAGGATAAATATAATAATTTCTATTATATTTAATCGGATTATTTTACTAAAATTATAAATATTCATCTATTATCAATTTATTAAAAACACAATATTATTTTAAGAAATAGAAAAATTATTTTTATCCTATAGGATATTGTGTTAAAGAGTTAAAATTAAGTAAAATTATTTTTAAATAATTACAATAGAGAATAGGCTAAAATAAGATATGAAATTATGAATATAATAATAGTAAGAATTTTTTATTAATGGATAAAAATAATTTATTAAATAAAAAAGATAATAGGATTTTACAATTAGCTGATGTTATGCAAAATGTTATGGCTGAATGTAAAAATCCTTTAAATAATATTTACACTATCTCTTCAGGTGTATTATTGAATAGTGAGATTGGTCTTTCAGATGAAGATACATATATTAATACACTAAAAACTATAAATGAAAATATAAAAAATATTATAAATAGTATTAATTATTTTGATATTTTTTTATTAGATAAAGAAGAAGTAAAAACATTTAATATCAATAATGTTTTACAAAATGCAATATCTATACATAATCAATCTTTAAAAAAATATAAAATATCAATTGAAACAGACTACTTGTGTAATAGCAATTATAGTGGTTATGAAAATGAACTAACACAAATATTTACATATACACTATCTACTTTAATAAATATTTTAAAGAAAAAACAAAAATCTGAATCAATAATAATTAAAACTAGAACAAATCAAAATAATACAAAAATTACTATTAGAGTTACTACTGGAAATATAAATGAATTTCCTTTAGATCTAGGGTTATCTATATCAAAGAAAATTATCGAAGAACATTACAAAGGAGAAATTATAATAGAAAATGAAAGATTTGAATTTGATGGCAAAAAGTATCAAGGTATGAAGTTTGTAATTATTATTAATAATAGTGTAGTTATTTGAGCTTTATTAATAAAATATACAAAATTACAAAGTTATATAAAAAAATTAAAGTATAAACAAGGGTAAAATTATGTTTAAAAATTTAACAATAAAGATGAAATTAATTTCATCTTTTTCATTGATGGTTATCTTAATTGCAGGTTTAGCAATTTATAGTATATCTTCAATAAATGAAACAAGTAATGGTTTTAGTAAATACAGAAAAATTGCTAAACAGTCTATTCTTGCAAGCGATCTTCACTCAAATATGCTTATGGTTAGAATGCATGTTTTAGATTATTTTAAAGTAGCTACTCAAAAAAGTATGGATGGCTTTAATAAGTATTATGATATTTCTGAGGGCTTAGTAAGTGAGGCACTAACTGAGATTAAAGATCCTTCAAGAGTATCAATGGTAGAAGAGATTAATAAAAGTTTTGACACATATAAAAAAGGATTTTTAAATGTAGTTACTTTAATAAAAGAAAAAAATGATGAAGTATTAAATAATCTTGAAGTTAATGGAAAAAAAATAAATAGAAGTTTAAATTCTATTATAAAAAGTACAAAAGATGATAAAAAAGAAAGTGTTACCTCTTTGGCAGGGAAAGCCGTTGAGGCTTCTTTATTTGCAAGACTTTATAGTAGAAAGTTTTTAGATTCTAATGAAAAGGAAGATTATAATAGAGTATTAAAAGAACTTACTAATTTTGATAAAGTACTAGATGATTTAACTACTGTTGTTGAAGATCCAAAAAGAAAAGAGCAATTACAAATGGTATCATCAGCTTCGAAAACTTATAAAAATGGTATAAATTTCATATATAAAACTATTAATGATAGAAATAATATTATTAAACAATTATGGGTATTGGATTTAAGAATTGTAGAATTATCAAAGAATATAATAATCTCGACAAAAAAAGATCAAGATACAATTGGCCCTGCTGTCCAAAAATTAAATTCAAATATAAAATCATTAGTTACAACGATATCTATAATAATATTAGTTTTAGCAATTTTCCTAGCAATAGCGTTACCAAGAAATATAGCTAACTTATTAAATACATTCCAAGAAGGCTTAATAGACTTTTTTAAATACTTAAATAGAGAGATAGGAGAAGTAGAACGAATAAAAATCGACTCAACAGATGAATTTGGGAAGATGGCAAAAGTAGTAAATGAGAATATAGAGAAAACAAAAAAAGGAATAGAAGAAGATAGAAAATTAATAGATGAGACAATAGCAGTATTAGGAGAGTTTGAACAAGGTGATTTAGTACAAAGATTAGATATAAATGTATCAAATCCAGCTTTAATGCAATTAAAAGATGTGTTAAATAAGATGGCAGATAATTTAGAGAATAATATAAATAATGTGCTTAATATTGTAGAAGAGTACTCATCTTATAATTACTTAAATAAAATATCAACAACTGGACTAAAAGAGCATCTTTTAAAATTATCATCAGGAATAAATGCCTTAGGTGACTCAATAACAGAAATGTTACTAGAAAGTAAATCCAATGGATTGACTTTAGATAAAAGTTCAAATACTTTACTAAATAATGTAGATAAATTAAATCAAAGTTCAAGTGAAGCAGCAAGCTCATTAGAAGAAACAGCCGCAGCCTTAGAAGAAATCACAAGTAATATTAGAAGTAACACAGAAAATATAGCAAAAATGTCTTCACTATCATTAGGAGTAACAGAAGCAGCAAATAATGGAGAAGCATTGGCAAATGATACAACACTTGCAATGGAAGAAATAGATTCTCAAGTAACAGCAATAAAAGAAGCAATCACGGTAATTGACCAAATATCTTTTCAAACAAATATTCTTTCTTTAAATGCAGCAGTAGAAGCAGCAACAGCAGGAGAAGCTGGGAAAGGGTTCGCAGTAGTTGCAGGTGAAGTGCGAAACTTAGCTTCAAGAAGTGCAGAAGCAGCAACTGAAATTAAATCATTAGTGGAAAATGCAACAACCAAAGCAAATGAGGGCAAAAATATAGCAAGAGAGATGATAAAAGGATATAAAGTACTAAATGATAATATAGGGGGAACTGCAAAAATAATATCTGATGTAGAAAGTGCCTCAAAAGAACAATTGTCAGGAATAGAACAAATCAATGATGCCGTGAATCAATTAGACCAACAAACCCAACAAAATGCAATGGTAGCATCTGAAACACAAGATATAGCAACATTAACAGACGAACTAGCCAAACTAATTGTGTCTGATGCAAATTCAAAAGAGTTTAAAGGTAAAGATAGTGTAAAAGCTAAAGAATCTAATAAAGATGACAATATAAAAGAAGAGTTAAAACAAGATGCAAAAGAACCAAAGAGACAAAATCAAGCAGAAATAAAAAAGGCACAAAAAGATACTGACGACTGGGAGAGCTTTTAAGCTTTACCCTTAAATAATATTATAATTGTGAACGGGGTCAACAACAACTAAAAATAAATATGGAAGCTAAAATACTCAGGAAAAAACAAACATCAATGAGTAATGAAATTTGCAAGTATGGATTCTCCTACTCTCCATGAAAAGAAGATTCTATCATAGAATAGTTTAGTTTATATTTTTCCTACAATAAATTTTATTTTGTAATATTTATAAATTAATAAAGTAAAAAAATAGTTTATTTTATCTAACTAAAATATAATTTTAAATATAATTTATCTCTTTAATATTATTAATATAAGGACATAAATGCATTTAATTGTAAAATCTATCTTTTTCACACTAGTTCTAATTCTATTAACTTCTTGCACAAATGAAAAAGTAAAACTAAAAAAAAGTACCTACGATATAAAACAATGTAATAAAAAAACATACACAAACAAAGATTTAGAAGAATATAAACAACTAATAAAAGATAAAGAGATACAAGGTTACAACTGTGTTGGATTGTATTATATGAGAAGTAAAGATTATAAAAACGCAAAAGATTATTTTAATCAAGGTAAAGATAAAGGGAATATAGAATCCTATACTCAACTAGGAAGTTTATATTCAAACTTTTTAAATAAAAAAGATAAAGCAATAGGATACTACACAATAGCTGCAAACAATGGTGAAGTAAAAGCATCACATAACCTAGGTGTAATTTATGATAATAAACTTCAATACAAAAAAGCTTTAACGTGGTACGAAAAATCTTTTAATAGCGGAGATACTTATTCTTTATTGGCTATGGGAACAATATATTTAAAACAAGAGAAGTTAAAAAAGGCTATAGATACTTTTATAAAAGTTGGAAATTTAGGAGAATCTGGAGGCTTTTATAATCTAGGCATTTTATATAGAAAAAATAAAGAGATAAAAGATTTAAAAAAAGCAGAAGAATATTTTCAAAAATGTTTAAACCTAGGCAATGCAACTTGTGCTGGTGGTATAGGAACAGTATATGAAGATTTAAAAGATTATAAAAAAGCTATAGATTGGTATAAAAAAGGGTTTGAGCTAAAAAGTGAAGAGTCTGTTAATAGACTGGGCTTTATATATTGGGAAGTTTTAAAAGATTATAAAAAAGCTATATATTGGTTTAACAAAGGTTATGAAGAGTTAAATTGTATCTCTTGCCTTGCTAGTGTTGGTAATATTTATGCCGTATCATTAAAAGATTATGATAAGGCAATTGAATGGTATAAAAAAGCTAGTGACCTAGGATATGTAAGTTCAACTTATAATATAGGTTACACATATGATAAGGATTTAAAAGATAAAGAAAATGCAATAAAATGGTATAAAAAAGCGGCAAAAATGGGACATGAAAATGCAAAATACCATTTAAAAAAGCTAGGAGTAAAATATGAGCAGTAATGATATAACTATAGGACAAGTTTTTTTCAAACAAGATGAAGGGATTCATCTATATAGATATTCTGTAAAAGAAACAGGAGAAGAAATACATGGCTATAGTGCAAATCTTAGAACTAGAACTGCTTATATTATAATAAGTGACAAAGAGAGTGAAAGATTAAATAGTGATGAAAAAGATAAAGAAAAAATCTTAGAAACTGTAAAAGATAAATATAAAGATCACTTAATAAAAGCCATAGAAAAAGAGAGCGAAAACCTAATAGAAGATAAGCTACAAGCTGTAAATAGTATAGATATTGATAAAAAAATAGTAAAACTAACTTCATTAAACTTAGGTAATACAAGCTCTTATGGAACAATACTAAAATCAAAAGATTATACCCATGCCTATAATCATAAACTAGAAGATAGTCTAAAAGAAAAAACAGATAGAAAAAGTATAGGAACTTTATCTTTTAGCCAAGATAGTTGTCAAGAAATAATAGATAAAGAACAAATAACATACCTAGAAAAAGAGCAAGCTTATATAATAGTATCTATTCCTTATGTATATAATATAAAAAAAGACACACCTATAAAAGAGTTGGAAGTAACTCTTTATGAAGAGAATATCACAGCTTCGTATATGCCTGAACTTATAGTAGAGTATGGAGTGTTTTTTGATGGAACTCAAAATAATATTTATAATATAAACTTTTATAAAAACTATACAGAGTTTTTAAAAGAACCTGCTGAGTTTATTGAGATAAATAGAGGTAGGGATTTTGATAAAAAAACAATTGAAGAAATTTTAACTATACAAGAATACATACTATCAGAACCAAATCCAGAACTAAATGACCAAGTTCTAATTTTACTTCTATCTCAAATAGACAAAGCTCCAAAAGAGATAAGATATTTCGATAAAAATTCAAATCTTGAAACAGAAGAAAAAGAGTTATTAAAAAGTACAAAAGCAAAACATGCAAAAAAAGTATTTGAGTATTTTCTTGCTGTAAAAAAAGAGTTAAATACAAGTGAAGAAGAAAACAGAGAAAGATATATAAGAGAAAATATCTTAGCAGATGATGATGAAGATAGTAGTTTCACAAATGGAGAATCAAATATCAGTAGACTATATAATCTTTATGATGGTGCAGATGTAAAAAGGGATAAAACAATACTTCCAACAAGTAGGTTTAAACTATATGAAAGTGGAGCAGGAACAAATAACCCTTTTATACAAGAAGATTATGAAGAGGATTCTGGTCTTTTTGGTTCAGGATTTGGAGGGGAAAAATATCTAACAAAAGATAAAACAGGTATTGAAGCTCATATTATATATGCTTGTATAAAAATATCAGAGCAATTAAGAGCTTCATCCCTTGGATATATAAATGAACTATATCTTGATGTATTTGGTTTTAGTAGAGGAGCAGCAACAGCTAGACACTTTATCTGTTCTATTTTAAATGAAGCAGAAAAAAATGATAAAAACTACAGTATAAAGATGAAAAAAGAGAAAAATATATTTACTCCATTTTTTGGTGATACTGGTATAGTATCAATAGATAGAAAAAGATACTACAATCCTTTAAATACAGAAAAAAGATATTATGGAGGAGGCCGAAGTAGAATCAAAAATCCATATTATGGGAAAAAGAAGATTACAATAGAGTCTATAAATTTTAGATTTGCAGGACTTTATGATACTGTGCCACATTTTGGATTGGAACAATCAAATGATTTTCAATCTTTGAACCTAAACTTTTTTAAAGATAAAAATGAAGAAAAAATAGGACAAGTTGTGCATCTCATGGCAAAAGATGAGTTTAGATATAACTTTGATGCCTATTCGATTTTTCAAGATATAAACAAAGATATACAAAAAACAGATGGTTTAACTTTAAGTGGTGGTAAAAAGTTTGAAGAGTATTTTCTTCCTGGAGCACATTCTGATGTAGGAGGAGGGTATAATAACTCTAGTGAGACTACTTTATTAACTAAAAAGTATGTGAAAGATTATACTGAGATTCCTGAATATATAAGAGACTCAATAATTGCTTGGAATAATAAATACAATTGGTTAAATAAAAATAAGATAGAAAAAGTCAAATCAAAAAAAGAGATAAAAGATGATTTTGAAGATGGCTTTTATTATTGTATTTTACCTGAAGTTATCCCTTCTTATTTTGGGACAGCTATACCAAAACCAATGCTATATCTATATATGCATAAAAAAGTGGTTTTAAATAATTATGAATATATAACACTTAAAATCATGTATGAAAGAGCAATTTATAAAGATATGACTCAAGGTAAAGAATTGGGCAAAAAAGAGAAATTGGAGATGGTTCCTTTTGCTTCTTTATCTTCATATAGTTTTAAAGATGATGAGATATTAAATAAAGTGTATAAGGCATTAGAAAAAAAAGGCGAATTTATAAGTGGAGATTCTTTATACAAAAAATTAAAAGATGATTATATCCATCACTCATCAAAATGTGCTGATTTTATAAATAAAGCTTCTTTTGAAGATAAAGAGTTTGGGGATTTTTATGGGAAAAGAGTTATTTACACTGCTTTAGGAGATAAATTTACTTTAAGTGAGTAAATACATTATAATAACTATTTAAAGAAAAGATATAAAAGTAGATTCACTCACTTCAAATCTCTTTTTTTTATCTCATCTGATAATTCATCAAATTTAAAACGAGTTTTCATAAGTTTTAGACAATCTTCATGGATGAGAATCTCTTTTTCATCAAAAGAGCTTGCATTGTCTTTTAATTTATTATGAATATCTTCTAACTCTAAATCATTGAATTGATCAGTAGAACCTTCATAATTAATCTCTTCAATTTCTTTTATATCATTAGGCATCTTAAAATCACTATAATAAAGTAACTCTTTAGTTACACCCCAATATCTTAGCCCTAATTTATTATAAAACTTAATAGAATTGTTTACACTATACAGCTTGTATCTTTCAACTTTATTGGGCTTTACTGAAGAAAAAAGATATTTTAATAATTTATATGCATAACCATTTCTTCTATATTTAAAAGGAGTTAGAATATTGTTTATTGTTAGATATTTGTTATTTTTAGAGATATTGTAAAAAAGATATGTAACATGACGATTATTGACTTTTAAAGCAAGGGGTGGGAATTTTTCCCAACTATAATAGTTATCCCACAAATCAAGTGCATTTTTTAGAAACTTTAGATTCTCAAAGTGGCTTAGTTTTTGTACCGATTCTAAATATTCTTCTCTACTTAGGGTAACAACTTCCAAAATTAATGTTCTTTGTGTTCATCTATTAATGTCATAATTTTGTCGTAAACTTCACTTGCTTGTGTATCATTGATTTGATTGGTATTGATTGATTCAACGATATTTTGTAGCTCTACCATAAATGATTCCATCTCTTTTATAGCTTCTATGTCATCTTCTGTTGCTTCATTATTCTCTAAAAGTTTTAACAAGTCTTCTAAATATGCTTCAACTTCTGGTAACATTGTTACTTCGACAACTTCTTTTAACTCATTTTTAATATTGGACATTTTTAGCCTTTTAATTAATTATTCAATTATTTTAAAATACAAAAGCAATATCTGCTATAGAAATATTATACATTAAAACCTTTGTATTATCAGAATCAATAACACTATATTTTATAGTTAAATCATTTGGATTTTCAATTTCTTGATGATTTTCCACAAATTTTTTGTATCTATTTTCATCTAAAATAGAATAAATAAAAAGTACCTTTTCTTTAAATTTTTCATTATTTATATATAAAGAGAAAACTTCAGGTTGTTTTTCTATGTCATATTTGTTTACAAAATTAATTGTATACATTTTTTCTACAAGGTCTTTTTTTATGTAT
>NZ_PDJV01000032.1 GCF_004116465.1 Arcobacter sp. F2176 | reverse complement strand
AGATTTAAAGATGAGAACAAATGTACCAGGATTATATGCAGCAGGTGATGTAAGAATAGATGCAGCGAAACAAGTAGTATGTGCAGCAGCTGATGGTGCTACTGCTGCTGTTAATATTATTGAATATGTTGGTTAAAATAAGTATTTATATATTAAATGACTCTCAAAAGGAGATAAAGTAGACTTTCTTTATCTTCTTTCTTCCTTAAATTATAAAATTAAAGAAATAAATTCAAAAATGTCACACTAATGCCATATCAAACATATATCATTTCATAAATAACGAAATGAAAGGTTTATTATGAGCAATAATATGAAAATGGCACTTCCAATTTTAGTCGCAATTATTGTCGCACTTCTTCCTACACCTGAAGGCTTAGCAGTAGATGCACAATATTTCTTTGCAGTATTTTTAGGGGTAATTGTTGGTTTAATTTTAGAACCAATTCCACCTGCACTAATAGGTTTAGTGGGTGTTGCTTTTTCTGCAACATTTGGATTAGTTGGTGATAGTGCAAAAGCTTCAGCAAAATGGGCTTTAAGTGGTTTCTCTAATGGGGTTATATGGTTAATTTTTGCAGCATTTATGTTTGCTCTTGGTTACAAAAAATCAGGACTTGGTAAAAGAATCGCATTGATTTTGGTTAAAAAATTAGGTAAAACTACTTTAGGATTAGGATATGCAGTAGCATTTGCAGATGGAATCCTTGCTCCTTTTATGCCTTCAAATACGGCAAGAAGTGCAGGAACAATTTTCCCTATTGCTATTAATATTCCACAAATGTTTGATTCATTGCCAGACCATGAACCAAGAAAAATAGGATCATATATTTCTTGGGTAGCTATTGCAGCAACTTGTGTGACAAGTTCTATGTTCTTAACAGCACTTGCACCAAATTTACTTGCAGTTTCACTTGTTGAAAAAAATATTGGTGTTTCAATTAGTTGGGGTAGTTGGTTTGGTACTTTAGCAGTTATTATGATTCCATTGTTTTTACTTGTGCCATATCTTGCTTATATAGTATATCCACCAGAACAAAAAGTATCACCAGAAGCTCCAACATGGGCAGCTAAACAACTTAAAGAAATGGGTTCTATTACTAAAAAAGAAATCACAATGTTATGTTTAGGTATGTTAGCTCTTGCAATGTGGATTTTTGGAAGTACAATTGGTGTAAATAGTACAGTTGCAGCTATTGCAGTACTTTGTTTACTTGTATTATTCGATGTAATTAATTGGGAAGATGTTATTACTAATAAAGCAGCAATAAATGTATTTATTTGGTTTGCAACACTTGTAGCTATGGCTTCTGGTCTTAAAGAAGTTGGTTATTTAAAATGGGCATCTGGATTAATTTCTACTTGGTTAGTTGGAATGGATCCAATAATGATTGGAGTTGTACTATTAGTATTATTCTTCTTATTCCATTACTTATTTGCAAGTGTTACAGCTCACACAGTAGCATTATTACCACTATTTTTAGGAATAGCAGCAAATTTAGTTCCAGTTGAAATGCTTCAACCACTAGCTATTCTTTTTGTAGGGTCATTAGGTCTTATGGGTATTATCACTCCATATGGAACAGGTCCATCACCTATTTGGTATGGAGCTGGATATATATCACAAGCTACTTGGTGGAAATTAGGTTTTATTTTTGGAGCTATATATTTAGGAGCTTTAGTTGCTCTTGGATTTGTAATCCTATAAAACAGTTATCTTTAAAAATGGTGTCACACTTTGGCACCATTTTTTAGAAATTTTGACTATAATTTCTACTATGAAAAAACTTCTAATATTTTTAGTCTTCCAGACATTCCTTTTCGCAAATAGTTCGATATTGATAATTAATTCATATCACAAAGGTTATGAATTTAGTGATAGCATTATAAATGGTATTGAAAAAGTCATATATCCCCATTCAAATATTGATGTAAATATTTTGTACATGGATTCTAAAAGAGTTACTTCAAAAGAGTATTACGAAAGTCTAGAAAAGCTTTATCGAGTGCAATTAAAAAATAGAAAGTATGATTTAATAATTGCAGTTGATAGATTTGCTTATGATTTTGTATTGAGTATTTATAAAGAGTTTTTTAAAAATGAACCAATTCTTGCCGTTGGAATAGAAAATTTTTCTGTTAAAAAAGCAGAACATTATGGCGTAAAAGATAAAGTATCAGCTCTTTTAGAAAAAAGAGATTTAAAAGGTAATGTAGACATTATAAGAACGATTTTTCCAAGTATTAGAAAATTATATATTATAAATGACAAAAGTCCAAATGCACAACATACTGAACCACTTATTGAAAAGTTAATAAAGGACTTTAACAATAAGTTTGACATTGAATATATAATTGAAGATAATTTAGAAATTCTGAAAAAGAAATTTTCTAAAAAAGAAGAAAATAGTGCGGCACTTTTTATAAGGTTTTATAAAAATAAAGATGGAAAACTATATAAAAACCAAGAGATAGCAGATTTTATAAAAAATGCACAAATACCTATTTTTGTAACAGATTCTATTTTTATAAAAAAAGGTGCAACTGGTGGTAAAGTAATTGATTTAAATGATTTTGGTAGACTATCAGGGGAAATGGCCTTAGATATATTAAATAAAAAATCTCATAAGATAATTACTTATAAAGATTTAACTTATATATTTGATTCTCAAAAATTAAGTGAGTTTTATCTTCCTGTTGACGGCTTATCAATTCCTTACAAATTAATTAACAAAAGACCTACCTTTTATGAAAGACATAGGGGATTTATAAATTTTGTATTTACAATTTCACCTTTTTTGCTTTTTTTAATATTAGGACTTGTTCATAATATTTATATGAGAAAACAAGTTGAAAAAGACTTAAGAAGAAGAATTGACTTTGATGAAGCACTTTTAAATGCAATTGAAAGTCCAATATTTTGGCAAGATTTTAAGGGAGTAGTTGTTGATTCCAATAAAACTTTCTGCAATCTTTTAGGTGTGAACTGTAATGATTTATATGGAAAAAAACTTGAAGATTTTAATGAAATTAAAAATGTTCAGAAAATTATAAAAGCAATAGATAATTATAATTTAAACATAGAAGAAAATAATGAATTTAATTTTATTGATAGTAAAAGAAAAAAGAAAATTTTTCTTATAAAACAAGAAAGATTTAAAGATGAAAAAACAAAATCTGAAGGTTTTGTTACTATTTTTACAGATATTACAAAAGAAAGAGAAGTAGCTATAGAAAAACAAAAAAATAGACAATTTATTATACAGCAAAGTAAATTAGCTGAAATAGGTGAAGTCTTTTCTTCAATTGCACACCAATGGAAATCTCCTCTTGTAGAAATAACAGCAATTGCACAAGAACTTTTTTATACAAAAAAATGTGAGCAAGTAAAAGAAGACGATAGTTTTGTAAAAGATATTATGAATCAAGTATCATATATGACAAATACTATAAATGAGTTTCAAAAATTTATTATGCCCTCTAATAAAAAGGTTGAGTTTAATATAAAAGAAGCTGTTGAAAGAATGCTTGAAATAATACATCACAATATTAAGTATAATAGTATTAATATAAATTTGGATATAAGAGAAAATACAAACTTAAATGTATATGGCTATAAAAATGAGTTTATGCAATCATTTCTAAATATTGTAAATAATGCAAAAGATGCTCTTTTAAATAATGATTATAAAAATAGAAAAATACAAATAAAAGTTTTTAATGAAGATAAAAAGTTAATTATAACAATAAAAGATAATGCGGGTGGAATAAATGCTAAAAGTATGGATAAGATTTTTGGAGCATATTACACAACAAAAGAAGATGGACATGGTATTGGATTGTATATGACAAAAGTGATCATTGAAGATAAAATGAATGGTCAAGTCTCTGTTGAAAATATAGATGGTGGTGCTATGTTTACTATAAAACTGGAACAAAATTGATGAAAATATTAGTATTAGAAGATAATGAAAGACTTAGCAATGTGATAAAACAAGCCTTAGTTAGTGAAAACTATAAAGTTGATTGCTTTTATGATGGCGAGGAAGCTGCTGAAGCTTTAGGTAATGGTTATTCTTGCTTTATTTTAGACATAAATGTTCCAAATTTAGATGGGATATCAGTATTAGAATATATTAGATTTAATCATGCAAAAACACCTGTTATTATTATAAGTTCTAATCATGATTTGGAAAAAATACAAAAATCATATGAAGGTGGATGCAATGATTATTTAAAAAAACCATTTTATATATTTGAACTTGTTCAAAAAGTAAAAAAACTCTGTTCTCTTCCTAAAATGTTTTTAAAATTTAGTGAAGATTGTAAATATGACTTTATAAATCGTCGATTATTTAAAAATGAAATTGAACATGAACTTACAAAAAAAGAGATACTTTTTTTGGAATTATTTTCAAATAATTTACATCGTGTCGTAACCTATGAAGAGCTTGAAGAATATGTATGGGAGGGCGAAGAAACAACCCTCGTAAATATAAGATCAATGATAAAAAGGTTGAGAAAGAAACTCCCTGAAAACAGTATAATTATTATTAAAGGAATAGGATATTCTTTAAGTAAAGCAGTTTTTATTTCATAAAATTATTGTTGTTCTGGAATTTGACTTGCATCTATTGAGTATCCAATTCCTTTTACAATTTTGATAGCTTTTTCTGGAATTTTTCTTCTAATTCTTTTTACAAGTGCACGAACATTCATAAGGGATGTTTCTTCGCCCTCCCATACATAGTCTTCAATTTCATTAAAACTAAAAACTCTATGAATATCTTTAGCAAGTAACTCTAAAAAAAGAATCTCTTTTTTTGCTAATTGAATTTCTTCTTCATCTTTAACTAAAAAATGTTTATTATAATCAAAAATATAACCATTGCCCAAATCTAACAATGTAGATTTAACTTGACAAAGTTTTTGTACTTTTTGAATAAGCTCATACATGAAAAAAGGTTTTTTTAAATAATCATCACACCCAATTTCATATGACTTTTGAATCTTTTCTAAATCATGGTTAGAACTTATTATTATTGCTGGTACTTCGCTATGATACATTCTTATGGATTCCAAAATTGTAATTCCATCTATTGTTGGAACATTAATATCTAGAATAAAACAGGAATAACCATTTGTAATCATTTCTAAAGCTTCTGCTCCATCATAAGTAGTATCAACTTGATACCCACTTTTACTTAATGCTTGTTTTATTAAACTGCATAATCTTTCATTATCTTCTAAAACTAGTATTTTCATTTTTTTAACTCCAGTATAATGCTAAATTTTGCACCACCACTTACATTCTCAACCGTGATTTGACCATCCATTTTATCTTCAATAATTAATTTTGCCATATATAGTCCAATACCATGTCCATCTTTTTTTGTAGTAAAATATGGTTCAAATAGTTGATTGATGTATTTAAGAGGAACGCCACCACCATTATCTATTATATCTATTTGAATATTATTGTGAATATTTTTTATGTTTATAAATATTTCCCCTTGTGTAATTTTGCCTTTAGATTTTTGTTTTATAATAGAGTCTTTTGCGTTATTAACAATATTTAATAAAGTTTGCATTAGTTCATTTTTATACCCAAAAATTATTAAATTAGTTTCTGGTTCCACATTTATTTTTACATTAACATAATTATATTTCATGTTATGACGAATTATTTCTAACATATCTTCAACTGATTCGTTTATATCAAATACAATTTTTTGGGTTGATGGCATTATAAACTCTTGAAAGCTATTAATTGTATCTGTCATATATTTAACTTGGACCATAATATCACTTGCATAAGTGTTATTTACTTCGTCAAAATCATTGTTATTATCATAATAAAGTCTTTCTTGTGCAATTGTTGCAATTTCAATAAGTGGTGTTTTCCATTGATGTGCAATTGAAGAAAACACTTCTCCTATTTCTGCTAATTTGCTTTGTTGAATAGCAAATTCTTGATGTTTTCTTTTTTCTTCAACAGCTTGTTTTTCTTTTGTGATATCAGTAAAAACAGTAACTATCCCTTTTGTTTTAAAAATATTTTCTGTATAGTTTGTTTGATCGATTAGATATGTATGCTCTTTATCATCATCTCCTTTGATTACCATATGATTACCCTCTACCGTATTATTTATAAATGGTTTTAGTATTTTAAAAATAGGTTCTGTATTATGTTCTTGAAAATAATCTTTTAATTTTTTACCTTTTTCTTTTGGAGATGGAAAATTCATAAAATCACAAAATCTTGAATTAGAATCAACTACTTTACCCTTTTCATCTTGCCAAACAATTGGAGCTTTTATTGCATCTAATAAAACTTTATCAAACTCCATTCTTTGTTTAAGAAGTTTTGTACTTTTTATTCTAAGATAAAGGTTATGAATGAGTCCTAAAATTAAAAATAGTAAGAAAGGAGACATTAAAAAAACAAAATCAACAAATTGTCTATTTCTATCTAAAAAATCTTTTGGATAGTTTACATATTTATAATCAATTTTTAAAATATCTGGATGAAGATTAAACTTTTTGATTTTTTCAAAATCGAAAATATATTCAAATTTATCTGCTGTTCGAATAGTAGGGGTAGTAATGGTATTATTTAAAATTCCTAAAATATCTTCTCCTGATTTAATTCCTACTTCTTTTACTGGAACTAATTTTCCACCTGTTGATCCTTTTTTTATAAAAAGTGTATCTGTTGAAAAAACTGGAATTTTACTAGAATTTATCATTTGAGAAATTTCGTTATTAGTATATAATTTTCCATATTTATCATTGTAAAATCGAATAAAAAAGACTGCTTCATTTGGAGTATATTTGGAAAATTTTTCTTTTAAATCATCTAATGTTGAGCTTCTTATATATTGAACTTCAAATTTATCATTTAAATTATATATTTCATTTTGAATAAAAGGATCAGAGTCATCTCCATTTTCACTTTTATCATTTATAATATAAAGTTTTTTTAGATTTGGTATTAATTTATGTATTATTTCTAAGGTATCACTAATTGCTCTTTTTTCAAGCAATCCAGAGACTTTTGATTGTAAATTATATTTTTTTACTTCATCTTGAGAGAACTGTTCGAGTCCTATGAAAAATATAGGTTCATCTGTAAATAGTTCATTATAATTTTGTAAAATAAATTCATATGAAAATTTATCAATTGCAACAATTAAATCATATTTGCTTTTTGAAAGTTGTAACTTATAAAGATCTTTTAGTTTTCTGTAATACTTTGAGGATGTAATTCTTTTTGAGTCCATGTATAAAACTGTAGAATTAACTTTTTTATCATTTAAAGCCGATTCTATTCCATTTAATACATCATCACTCCATTGAAATCCTCTATGATATGAATTAATAATGAGTATATTTTTATTGTTACTTGCAAAAAGATTAATATTTAATAATGTAAGGCTTATTAAAAATAAAAAAACTTTTAATTTCATGGTACTATTTCCTTATTTTAAGCAAGGGATATTATCTAAATATATAAAAAAGAGGAATTAAATTCCTCTTTTTATATTAATATTTAAAGTACATATCCTGTAATTCTTTTTTGTCATGGGTTTTTGTAAGACCTAACATTAATAAAATTCTTGCTTTTTGTGCATTTAAATTATCTGTTACAATAAATCCATATTTTTGATCGTCAACTTCACCATGTAGATTTGTTCTACCACTTCCAACTCTTGAAGTTCTAGCAACAACAACATTTTCTTTAACTGCTTGTGCTAATTCATCTTGAGTTGTTGGATATGGATTTCCATTTCCCATACCTGCATATATGATACCTTTTGCTCCTGCTTTAACTGATGCTTTTACAAAAACATCATTTCCACCAGCATGACCATATACAATATCTACTCTTGGTAAAAAGTTGATTTTTTCAATATCAAATTCTGTATCAAATGTATTTTTTCTTGTACTAGTCATATAATAATGTACATCACCATAATAAACAGTACCAATTCTTCCAGTGTTTGGAGATGCAAATGCATTTACCATAGAAGTATTTACTTTTGTAACTTCTCTTGCACTATGAATTTCATCATTCATTACAACAACAACACCTTTTTTATATGTGTCTTTATTTACTGCTACACTAACTGCATTAAATAGATTCATTGGTCCATCAGCACTCATAGATGAACCAGATCTCATAGCCCCAACAACAACGATAGGTTTTTTACTTTTTACAGTTAAATCAAGAAAGTATGAAGTTGCTTCCATTGTATCTGTACCATGTGTAATAATCACACCATCAATATCATCTTTTTTAAGTAATTCGTTTACTCTTTTTGCTAATTTTAACCAAACTTTAAAGTTCATTTCTTGTGAACCAATATTAGAAATTTGTTCACCTTTAATATTTGCCATTTTTTTGATTGAAGGAACTGCTGCTATTAATTTATCAATAGTAACTGAACCTGCTGAATATTCACTTTTAATAGCAGAATCACCTGCTCCTGCTATAGTTCCACCAGTAGCTAATATTACAATATTAGGTTTAGCTAAAAGTACCGATGTTCCAATAAATGCAAATAGTGCAACTGTTCTTAATAACTTTGTCATTTTGTTCTCCTTATATAAATTTAAATTAGATTAAAACTTTCGTGTAAGTTTGACCTTACACGAAGTCCATAAATTTTTTAATTAGAGTACCATTCCTGATACGATGAATCCAAATACAACACTTAATGCAATTGCTAAGACACCAGGAACAATAAATGGGTGATTGAATACTAGTTTTCCAATTCGTGTAGAACCTGTATCATCCATCTCAACTGCTGCTAATAATGTAGGATAAGTTGGTAATACAAATAATGCACTAACTGCAGCAAATGATGCAATTGCAGTACCAGGATCAACACCTAAAGCTAAGGCAGCAGGCATTAAAGCTTTTGTAGTTGCACCTTGTGAATATAAAAGCATACTTGCAAAGAACAATGTAACTGCTAACATCCAAGGATATTGACTTAATAATGTACTTGCAAAACCTTTGATTTCATCGATATGAGCACCAACAAAAGTTGTACCTAACCAAGCAACTCCTAATACACAAATACAAGCACTCATCCCTGATTTAAAAGTAGATGCACTAATAATTTTACCAGAGTCAATTTTTGTAAATAATACAATCAATGTTGCACAAGCTAACATAAATACCATAATTGCTTCATTTCTTGGCAATGTTGGATTCGTAATGATTCCAACTTTATCACTAATTAATGTTGCATAAGTCACAACTGAGAAGATAGTCATACAAAAAATTGCAACAGAAAGTTTTGCACCTTCTTTAATTTCTACTTTTGTTTCACCTCTTAGTTTTACTAAGCCTTTTTTCATTCTTTCTTGATAAACAGAATCATCTTTTAAATCTTTTCCCAAAAAGTTACTTACGAAAGCTGTAATCATACATGCAGCAAATGTTGTTGGAATTACAATTGCTAATAACTCAATATATCCAACACCAAGAGGTTCTAAAATTCCACTAAAAAATACAACGGCAGCAGAAATTGGAGATGCAGTGATTGCAATCTGAGAAGCAACAACTGCTACTCCTAATGGTCTTGATGGTCTAATCCCTTGTTCTTTTGCAACTTCTGCAATAACAGGCAAAGTTGAATATGCTGTGTGCCCTGTACCTGCAAGTAATGTCATAAAATATGTAACAGCTGGTGCTAAATATGTAATATGTTTAGGGTTTTTTCTTAAAACTTTTTCCGCAATACTAACCATATAATCAAGTCCACCAGCAACTTGCATCGCAGCAATTGCTGCGATAACTGACATTATAATTAGGATAACATCAATAGGAATACTTCCTGGTGTAAGACCAAAAAATAAACATAATACAAGTACCCCTAATCCACCTGCATAACCAATCCCAATACCGCCCATTCTAGCACCTAAAAATATAGATCCTAATACAACTGCTATTTCTAAAACTAACATAATGTCTCCTTTTGTTATTTAGATATTTTTTTATTAACTATTAATACATCTTGGTTTAATCATATTTTTTGGTTCAATAATTTCTTCTAATTGATCTTTTGTTAATAATTCTCTTTCTAGAATAATTTCATATACAGATTTCCCTGTATCCAATGCTTCTTTTGCAACAATTGTTGAGTTTTCATAACCAATATATGGATTTAATGCAGTTACTAACCCAATACTATTTAAAACTAAAGTTCTACAGTGTTCTTCATTTGCTGTAATACCATCAATACATTTTGTAGTTAATGTTTGAAAAGCTTTTATCATCATATTCATTGAATTAAATAAGTTAAATGCAATTACTGGTTCAAATACATTTAATTGTAATTGTCCACCTTCACTTGCCATTGTAATAGTAACATCTGCACCAATTACTTGGAAAGCTACTTGATTTACAACTTCAGGAATAACAGGATTAACTTTACCTGGCATAATTGATGAACCCGGTTGCATTGGTGGTAGATTAATTTCGTTAAATCCAGTTCTTGGACCTGAACTTAATAATCTTAAGTCATTACAAATTTTAGAAATTTTAGTCGCAACTCTTTTTAATACACCAGAAATTTGTACATAAGCACCTGTATCTTGTGTAGCTTCAATTAAATCTTTTGCTGTAACAAAAGGTCTTCCTGTAACTTCTTGTAATCTTTGTTCAACTTCATGTGCATAATCAGGATGAGAACAAATACCTGTTCCAATTGCTGTTGCTCCTAGGTTCATCTCTCTTACTAATTGTTGAGATTCAATCAATCTTTGTATATCTTCAGCAATCATTGTTTCATATGAATGAAATTCTTGACCTAATGTCATAGGAACAGCATCTTGTAATTGTGTTCTTCCCATTTTAATTACATCTTTAAATTCAATTGCTTTTTTTGCAAAAGAATTTTGCATTATTTTCATTGCATCTGTTAATTCATAAATTTTTTCAAATAATGCAATTCTAAATGCTGTTGGATATGAATCATTTGTTGATTGTGATTTATTTACATCATTATTTGGGTGTAGATATTGATATTCACCTTTTTTGTGACCAAGTAATTCTAATGCTCTATTTGCAATAACTTCATTTGCATTCATATTAACAGAAGTACCAGCTCCACCTTGAATCATATCAACAACAAACTGATCATGTAATGCTCCTCCCATAATTTCATCGCAGGCTTCACAAATTGCATTTTTTTTATGTTCATCTAATAAATTTAAATTAAAGTTAGCAAGTGCAGTAGCTTTTTTTACTTTTGCTAACGATACGATAAATGTAGGAAATTGTGATAAAGTCACACCAGTAATATTAAAGTTCTCTTGAGCTCTTTTAGTTTGCACTCCATAATATACTTCATCAGAGATTTCTCTTTCTCCAAGTAAATCATGTTCCAATCTTGTTTTCATTTTTGTTGTCATTTTATTTCCTTTTATTATTATTAGAAACTTAACTTTAAAAATTAATATTTCTTTTTAATATTGAAATTGTAATCCTCTAAAATGAACTAAAAGTTATGTTTTTAATAAATTCTAGTAAATTAGTTATATTTATAAGAGAAAACTATTTTTATTATAAGAATAATAGAGGTTAAAAATCTAAAATATTATTTTGGAGTGTTTGTATAGAGATATTGGTATTAATTAATAGTTAAGTTATAAAAGAAAAATTCCTTTATAACTTAAGAGTTATTTATCGATATCTTCGATAAATCTTTTTTCATTTACAGAGTTCAAAATCGTTTTAGCAATGTTTGCTGTGTAAATAGCTATATCCTGTGTTTTTGAAGCTACAGAAGCATTGTTTTGTGTTTGTTGGTCTAACTTATTAACTACATCATTAATTTGTTCTATGCTTACTCTTTGTTCGTGAGATGATTCAGAAATATTTTGAATCATTTTTTCTGCTTTATCAAGATTTTCTTTTAAACTGATATATCCAATAATCATATCATCAGTAGTTTTTTTACCATCATTTGCTTTAATAGTTGCATTTTCAACTAAATCTTTTATTTCTTTAGCTGCCTCTGCACTTCGTGAGGCTAAGTTTCTTACTTCTTGTGCAACAACTGCAAAACCTTTTCCTGATTCTCCAGCGGTAGCTGCTTCAACAGCTGCATTTAAAGAAAGTATATTTGTTTGAAAAGCAATTTGATCGATTAATTTGATAGCTTCTGAAATAGACTTAGTTTGATCATTGATTTGATTCATTGATTTTACACTTGAGTTTGCAAGTTCATGACCTAAATTGATTGACTTAGATAGCTCATCAGAATATTTAACCATTGTTGATATACTTTGAGTATTGTTAATTATTGTAGATGTAATTTCTTCTAAAGCTGCTGCTGTTTCTTCTAATGACACTGCTGTATTATTAGAAGATTTATTTAGTATTTCAACATTTTCGAGTAACTCTTCAGAACTTTTATTTAAGGATAAACCATTAAATTTATTTTCTTGTAACATTTTATTAATAATATTACTCAAGTCATTTAAACCTAAAGATATATTACCAGTAGGATTTTTAATATTATCTGTAAAATCTAATTTTGAATATTTTTTTAATGATTCCAAAATACAATTAATATCTTTATCGACATTTATACTTATTGTTTTAATCATTTCATTAAAAATCTCTTTTAATTCATTTAAAGATTTATTAGAGGTATTGTTTTCAACAAAAACATCCAATTTACCTGCATTAATTATTTTTACAACATCTTTTACATTGTTTATAAAATTTCTATCTTTTTCTAAATTATTTTCAATTAGTTCCATCTCTTGGTTGATTATACTAGCCATATTCCCAAATTCATCATTAGTAGTAATATTTAATTTTGTTATGTTAGTTACTTCTCCTTTTAAGTAATTAAAAAAATTCAATAATCCATTTTCAAGAACTTTTAAAGGCTTTAGTATTTTTATTAAAGATATAAATAAAAAGAGAAGAATAGCTATTAAAAGTACAAGATAAAGAATTATTTCATATGTTATATTTTTATTGATTTGTTTAAAAATTGATTCTTTGTCTAATTCAACTACTAAGTACCAAGAAACAACAGGAATTTTACTGTAAGCCAGAATTTTTTTTGTATCATTTGCTAATACTTCACCAAAATTATTATCTGATTTTGTTTTTATTTGTTTAAACAAAATATTTTCTTTATTTAAAAGTTTTCTATTTTTATGAATTAAAGTTTTTCCATTTTCTCCTATTAAATATGCAAAGCCTTCATTTCCCATTTTTAGATTTAAAATAGTATCAACTACTGTGTCTAAAAATATATCTGCACCAACGATTCCAATAGTTATTCCTTCTTTTTTTAAAGGAGCAAAAACTGTTATTATTAACCGTTTTGTTGTATTATCAATAAAGGGCTCAGTTATTCCAGCTTTATTAACTTCTATAGCTTTCTTGTACCATGGTCTAAGCCTTGCATCATAATTTGTATTTACAATATTTTTTAATATACCATTAGATTTAATTAAATCTCCATTTTCTTCTAAGCCCACATAAGTGCTTGCAAAATCACCTGCTTTTTCACCTAATAATAATTTACTAACTAAAACTTTATTTGAGATATCTAAATTTTCACTTGTTATTCCATCTGTAGTAGCTTGAATAATTTTGATTTTGGATTCTAAATAATTATTTATAAATTTAGATGTTTCTTGTGAGATATCAAGTTCTTTTTGTTTTACTAAGTTATATTCTGAGGTATATTTATTTCGTGTATTGTAAAAACCAAGGATTAAGAAGGAACAAGAGATACTAACTAAAACTAGTAGCAACAATTTAGATTTTATGTTATTAATTTTCATTTTTTTTCCTTAAGAATACAAAGATTTAAGACTCTTTGTATTCATATTATTTAAGAGAAATATCTTTCTTAAGAACCTTTAACAGTAGCTAATTTTCTTCTCATGTAAGCGATTTTAGTTTGAAGAGGTAAGTGTTTAGGACAAGTATCTTCACAACCAAGAAGAGTCATACAACCAAATATACCATTATCATC
>NZ_PDJV01000031.1 GCF_004116465.1 Arcobacter sp. F2176 | reverse complement strand
CATGTTATAATTTATATCTAGAAATTTTTTTTGTAATTTTATAACTTCTTGTGTTGTATAATTTAGATTTAGTTCATTTTGATATACTGGGATAACGATACTAATTTTTTTCATCAATTTTCCTTTATTTCAAAGATTCATAATATGAATTACTTTCTAAATATTTAAGTAAGTCTTTCATATTCATCATTAACAATTTATTTTTTAATATATTCATCTGCTCATCCGTACCTTTTACATTAATTAAATTGTATAGATTTATTAATATATCTATATTATCAATATTATTAGTTAAACTTAATTTTTTTAAAGCAACATCTATATATTTTTGTATATACTGTTTTTCTAAATTAACATTTTGCAAATACTCAAAAACAATATTTAATCTAATAAAATCTTCAAAAGATATATCTTCAATTATTTTTAAGTCACTATTCTTTAGTTTGAATTTATAATTAATCATATTCTGCATAATATTTTCAAAACGTGCAATACTATACGGACCACCAACTTTGTGAGTTTTTAACTCTTCAAGTATTTTTATTTGAACATGCTCTTTATCAATATATTTGAACAAATAATTAGTTGCTTGTAATGCAAGATAATCATTATCATCTTTTGTAAGTTTTATTAAATACTCATTATTAATTTGAATGTCATTGTCATAACAATTCTTAAGTAAATAGTATTTCTTCAAAGGATTTTTTTCTAAAAATAATAATTTTAAAGTATCCTTTTTATTATCTAACTCTGATTGATCTAAAAAATCATTATTAAATAATTTATTTATTTTAAGATCAGACGACATCTTCATTGCTAAAAGTTTAGTTAGTTTTAAAGAACTGTTAAATGTTAAATGATGCCCATCAACACTATCAAATAAATTAAATTTATTATTTCCAATTAAATCAATAAAATGAACATTTTTTTCTTTTGAATATGCTTCATATATTTCTTTATTTACTTGTAAGACACTATCTAAATACTTACTATTCTCATTTGTACGTGCAATATCTAATACTTCAGGAATATTGGTTATCAACACTTCAATATGATTTTCTTTAGCATACTTGATTATTTTGTTAAAAGCATACTGATGCTTTTCGTTAAACTCAATTTTTTTATTAAATGAAGTTGCTAACAATTTAGAAACTTCATATTTTTTATTAGCAAATTTAGTTTCTGATGGTACAAACTTAGATTCTAAATCGCCTCTTATAGAGTATCTTGTTCTTAATCCAACAAAATTTATTTCAGGATTTTTACCTTCTCTTATGTTATGATAAAATTCTGCTAAATTATCGAACAATACTCCTCTATACAAGTAAGGTTTGTAAAAATATGCAAAATAAAATTCCAATAAACTTTTATTACTTATATAAGATTTTGACAAATCTGACAAATCTGATATCCTTAAAGCCTTATCATATGTAAAATAGGAAGCATAAAAAATATCTTTTGTGTAGATAAAATTAGTTTTAGGAACATAATGTAATACTATAAGTTTTGGTTTTTTTCCTTTATCCACTAAATATTTAAGTAAATAATACTTTTCTAAATACATAGCGGCTGGGATTGAAAAATTAAATGCTGTAACTTTTTTATTTATTAATTTAGAATATTCTTCTTCTAATGTCTGTGCATTTAAACCTTGTTCACTATTCGATGAACCAAAAAATATTATATCAGGTGATTTAGACATATTATTTAACAAAGTTAATTTATAATCTATTGTATTCTTTAAAAAATATCTATCATATATTCCACTCCAAAATGGTAGATTAATAAAACTAATAAATCCTAAAATTATAACTATTACGTATATCGTTTTTTTCATTACTAATCCTAAAATTTAAAATAAATAAATACTGGATTTTTGAACAGAGGAATAGTAACTAATATTATTAAAAGTAAAATATTTAAATAAATCACCCTTAGATATAAAAGTTCATAAATTATTAATTCAATTTTCTTCAACATTATAGGACCTATAAATGTAAATAATCCAACAATAAACAGTAATTTATATTCATTAGCATTTACTAATAACACATTATAACTTCCAACTGAAAGTAATTTATTAAACACAAACATTGCATCATAAAATGAATCTAATCTAAAAAAGACCCATGTACATGTTACAAATATAAATGTTATAGTAACTGCTATAGTATGTTTTAAAATTATTAAGTTATTTGGGACGATATTAATTTTTCTCCACTCTGAATAATAATGATAAACTACAAGAGCAATTCCATGCAACATCCCCCAAATTATAAAATTTAAACCTGCTCCATGCCATAATCCACCCAAAGTCATTGTTATGAGTAAATTCCTATAAACTTTTATTTTACTTGTTCTTGATCCACCTAAAGGTATATATAAATAATCCCTCAACCACTGTGATAGTGTAATATGCCATCTCTTCCAAAAATCACTTACATTGACTGCTAAATATGGGGAATTAAAATTTATAGGAATATCAATACCCATCAATTTTGCTAATCCAATAGCAATTAAACTATACCCTGCAAAATCGTAGAATATTTGAAATGAAAAACCTACCATTGCTAACAAAATATCAAGATTTGATGCTGATGATAAATTTCCATAAACTTTATCAACAATAGGAAGACAAATATAATCTGAAAAAACTATTTTTACAAATAATCCTGTTAGTATTAAATAAAATCCTTTTGAGAAATATTCACTTTTTAATGAAAAAGCATCGTTATGCTGTAATTGTTTCGTAAAATCTTGATACCTTTTTATAGGACCTGCTATCATCGTTGGGAAAAAAGCCGGAAATAGTGCAAAGGTAAAAAAATTCTTTATTGGTTTGCTACCTTTATAAACATCTACAATGTAATGAATAAATTCAAATGTAAAAAAAGATATTGCTAAAGGTAAATCATAAATCTTAATATTTTTAAAATCAGCTATTTGTAAATCAAATATATCAAGTACACCAAAATAAATAAATTCTCTATATTTGTAATATGCTAAAACAATTAAAAGCATAGATAATGTGCTAATTAAAATAAGCTTTTTATAACTGTTAAATCGTGTAATTAATAATCCCATACTGTAAACAAATATAGTCAATCCTAAAATTAAATATATCCAATCAGAACCGTTAAATGTGTAAAAATAATAACTAGATACTAATACAAATATATATCTAATTTTTTTAGGAATAAACAAATAAAATCCAAAAAATATAAAGAAAAATATTACAAAATCTAAACTATTAAAAATCATGATATTTTACACTTTATTAGAAAATAGTATACAAAAGTTATCTAATCCAAATACATAAATGCCCTTCTCTTTAGCATTTTTTCTTTCCTGAAATGAATCATCTATTAAAATGGAATTATTCAACATATAGTTTGTTTTATCATCATTCTCGTGAATATGAATAATCTCATCAAAAATATTTGTAATTCCAAATTTATGTAATGTCTTTATAAGATTAAATTTTTTATTTTTTGTTATAAGATAAACTTTTTTGTTTTCATTTTTAGCTTGAAATATAAGTTTCATTAATTCAGTATTGATATATTTTTCATCTAAAAGCAATGTGTCATCAAAATCAATATATAAATTATCAAACTGGATATTATGCTTATAAATAGGTACCAATGCTCGTGCTAAGGAAAGTTGAATATCATTTATTATAACTTCTACTTTTAAACCTAATTTTTGATAAATTGCAAGTTCTACAAAATTTATACCCCTTGAACGATTTAACATCATTGTTCCAGAAACTCTAGGCCCAATTTCTAGCAGTCTTAGTTCTCTGTCTTTATTAAACTTCATCTGAAAAAACCAAATTCCATGTAAATTTAACTCTTTACTAATGACAGTAGCATGTTTTTCAAACTGTTTATTTAAACTTATGTCTGAAATAAATGTTGATTGTATAGAGATTCCTCTTGTTGTTTTTTCTCTTGTTCTAGCACCAAAATATAATACATTACCTTTATCCGAAAAACAATCTATTGTAAACTCTTCATCTGTTAAAAGTTCCATTACAATAAATTCTTCTCTTTTATGGTTTGAAAAAAAGGTATGAAATTCTTGTAGAGTATTTAATCTTTGTGCATCTAATGAACCTTGACCTTTAATAGGTTTTGTAAAAATTGGAAAACTATTTTTGGCTGGAGTATTTTCAAATACTTTTGCAATAGGAAGTAAGTTTTGAAAATATTCATAAGTTTTATCTTTAAATCTCACTATTTCATTGACTTGTTGTGTTTGACCGATGACTTTAGCATTTAATTTACTCTCTAAAATGCTCAATACATAAGCAACATCATCATGTGCAGGTATAATGAAATTTATTTCTTTATTTTGAATAAGATTGTTTAATTTTTCTTCAAATATATCAGCAGTAACATAAGGTAAAATACTGATATCTTTATCTCTATAATTACAATAAGAAATTCCTTCACTAGAAGCAAAATGCAACTTAAAATACTTGTGATTTTTTAAAGAGTTTATTGCTTCATTTGCTATTTCAGTTCCACATGGAAAGATTAAAATATTATAGTTTTTCAAATATTTTCCTTTATAATTTTTACAATCTGTATTTGAATATCTTTTTCCAATTCAGCATAAATAGGTAAACAAAGTATTCTTTTGCTTATATCTCTTGATATTTTACACTCTTGTTTTGGCTCGATATAATCCAAAGTATCAAGAGATGGATAAAAATATCTTCGTGGAAATATTTGTTTTTCATTTAAAGCTTTTTGTACTTTTAAAAGTTCTTCTTCACTTTTGAAAACTACAGGAAAATAACTGTAGTTTTCTGTTGCTTTTTCTTTTTTCTCTTGAAACTGCACCAATCCTTTTAGTTTACTTTGATAAGTTTCTAATATAGTTTTTCTTTTTGCTTTGATTTCTTCTATGTCATCAAGTACACAAAGTCCCATGGCTGCCTCAAACTCATTCATCTTAGCATTAGTACCTAGATGTGGTATTTCTTCCGCATTTTTTATACCAAAGTTTATAAGGTATCTTGCTTTTTGCACTAACTTATCATCATTAATGATTAAAGCTCCACCTTCTATACTATGAAAAAGTTTAGTTGAATGAAAACTAAGAGTTGATATATCTCCATAGTTTAATAAACTTTTGTCTTTGTATTGTACATCAAAAGCATGTGCTGCATCATAAATCACTTTAAGATTATGTTTATTAGCTATTTGTTCTATTTCTTCTACTTCACAAGCATTTCCAAAAACATGTACAGGAACTATTGCTGAAGTGTTTGGTGTGATGAGCTTTTCTATATTTTTAGGGTCTAGATTAAATGAATTTTGGTCAATATCTGCAAATATAGGTAAAATATTGTTTGTTACAAGTGAACTTGTAGTTGCCACAAAACTAAAAGGAGTCGTAATAGCAAATCCTTTTATATCCAAAGTTCTATATGCTATCTCAAGAGCTACTGTACCATTTGAAACTAAAATTATATTTTTAACTCCTAAATATTCAGCAAGTCTTTTTTCAAGTCTTTGGACTAACGGACCATTGTTTGTAAGCCATCCATTTTCGTAGATTTCATCTATATACTTTTTATATTTTTCTTTGTTTGGAAGATATGTTTTTGTTACATTAATCATTTATTTATTCCATATTTATTTAAATACCATTCAATAGTTTTCACAATTCCACTATCAAAGTTCTCATCTGCTCTCCAACCAAGCTCAAGTACTAGTTTAGTTGCATCAATTGCATATCTTCTATCGTGTCCTGCTCTATCTTCTACCAAAGTGATAAGGTCTTTGTATGAAGATAGGGATTGCTTCGTTCCTCGGAATGACGAAAGAGGAACTTTTTCATCAAGAATAGTACATATTCTATCAACTATTTGAAGGTTTGTTCTTTCATTTCTTCCACCTATATTATATGTTTCACCTTTATTACCATTGTGATATACGAGGTCTATCCCTTTACAGTGATCTAATACATATAACCAATCTCTAATGTTTTTCCCATCTCCATAGATTGGAATAGGATTATTATTTAGAGCATTTCTTATGATTGTTGGAATTAGTTTTTCATCATGTTGTTTTGGACCATAATTATTTGAGCAGTTTGTTATAACAGCATTTAATCCAAATGTCTCTACATAAGCTCGGACAATCATATCAGATGAAGCTTTGCTAGCACTATATGGAGAGTTTGGAGCATAAGGTGTTTTCTCAGTAAAAAGATCATTTGGATCTAGGCTTAATGTTCCATATACTTCATCTGTTGATATATGATGAAATCTACAATTTTGGAAATTTGATTTATAAATAAATGGTTTTTTCATCCAATAGTTTTTTGCTACATCTACAAGAGTATAAGTTCCATTTACATTTGTTTGTACAAATACCCCAGGGTTTTTGATACTATTATCTACATGAGATTCTGCTGCAAAATGAATTACTCCTTGTATATCATATTCGTTGAATATAAACTCTACAAGCTCACGATTACAAATATCACCTTTGATAAATTTATATCTAGGGTTATTCTCACATTCAGTAAGATTTTCAAGATTACCTGCATAAGTGAGCAGATCTAGATTTACTAAGTTATACTCTGGATATTTTTCTAAAAAGTATGGTACAAAGTTTGAACCAATGAATCCTGCTGTTCCTGTAATTAGTAAGGTTTTATTATTGTTATTGAGCATCATCTTCCTTTACAAGGTCATAAAGGTATTGTCCATATTCATTTTTGGAAAGTGGTTTTGCTATTTCAAGAATTTTTTCTTTATTTATCCAACCATTATTATAAGCTATCTCTTCAAGACAAGCTATTTTATACCCTTGTCTATGTTCTATAGTTTGTACAAATTGTCCTGCTTCTATAAGACTATCATGTGTTCCCGTATCAAGCCATGCAAATCCACGACCTAAAAGTTCAACTTTTAATTTTCCTCTTTTGAGATACTCTTGATTTACTGTTGTAATTTCAAGCTCACCTCTGTCTGAAGGTTTTACATTTTTAGCTATTTTTATTACATCATTGTCATAAAAATATAGTCCAGTTACTGCAAAGTTTGATTTTGGTTTAGTAGGTTTTTCTTCTATGCTTATTGCATTTTTATCTTTATCAAATTCTACTACACCAAATCTTTCAGGGTCTTTTACTTGATATCCAAATACAACTGCTCCCTCTTTGATTGAAGCTGCATTTTGTAGAATAGGAGAAAAACCTTGTCCATAAAAGATATTGTCTCCAAGTATTAAACAAACTGAATCATTTCCTATAAAGTCTTCTCCTAAAATAAATGCTTGGGCTAACCCATCTGGAGATGGTTGGATTTTATACTCTAATTTTATACCCCAATCACTCCCATCTCCCAACAATTCTTTAAATTTGCCAATATCTTGTGGTGTTGAGATGATAAGTATCTCTTTTATTCCAGCAAGCATCAAAACTGAAAGTGGGTAATAAATCATAGGTTTATCATAAATAGGAAGAAGTTGCTTACTTATACTTCTAGTAACTGGGTAAAGTCGTGTCCCTGAACCTCCAGCTAAAATTATTCCTTTCATAGTTTTTCCCCATCTTCTTTATTTAAATACCATTCATACATAGTCTTTATCCCATCTTCAAGGTCAACCTTATGTTGCCAACCTAGAGAATGAAGTTTTGATGGATCTGTTAGCTTTACCATTGTTCCATCTGGTTTGTCTGTGTTAAATACTAGATTACCTTTGAATCCAAGGATATCTTTGATAAGTTCTGCAAGTTCTTTGATAGAGATATCTTCACCTGTACCTATATTAATATGAGTGTTTCTTATCTCTTTGTTTGCTTCTTTATAGGTATCTTTAAAATCTCTACTTTTTAGTAAAAATACACAAGCATCAGCCATATCTTCTGAGTATAAAAATTCTCTTCTTGGATTTCCTGTTCCCCAAATCTCAACTGAATCTTTTGAAACTCCAAATTTTGAAAGATAAGTAATTACTTCTTGTATAGAATTCATATTTAAATCTTGTAAAACTTCATTATACTTTTCTTCATTTAAAAGTTTTGCTAAATATATTTTTCTGATAAGTGCAGGTAATACATGAGACTTCTCTAAATCAAAGTTATCATTTGGTCCATAAAGATTTGTTGGCATTACTGATATAAAGTTTGTACCATATTGTAGGTTATAACTCTCACACATTTTTATACCTGCTATTTTTGCTATTGCATATGGCTCATTTGTATATTCTAAAGGAGATGTTAATAAACTATCTTCACTCATAGGTTGAGGAGCATTTTTTGGATAAATGCAAGTTGATCCTAAGAAGAGTAGTTTTTTTACTTTATGAACATAACTTTGATGAATTATATTATTTTGAATTTGCAAGTTTTCATAAATGAAATCTGCTCTGTATGTATTATTTGCAATTATTCCACCTACTTTTGCAGCAGCTAGTATTACATATTCTGGTTTTTCAGTTTGAAAAAATTCTTCTACATCTTTTTGATTTAGTAAGTCTAATTCCTTATGAGTTCTATATATTAAATTAGTATAGCCTTTACTTTGAAGGTTTTTTACTATTGCAGAACCAACTAAACCTCTATGTCCAGCAATATAAATTTTACTATTTTTTTTCATCTTATTCAAAGTAACTCATAATTTTATATCCACCATCTTTTAGATAAACATCTTTTGTCATTAATTTTAAATCTGATTTCATCATATCATTTACTAAATCTTGTAGTTTATACTCTCTATTCCATCCAAGTTTTGTTTCTGCTTTAGTAGGGTTTCCTAAAAGTAAATCAACTTCTGTTGGTCTAAAATATCTAGGGTCAACACATACGACAACTTTGTTGTCTAGGTTATTGGTATATTTGTTATTAGTTACTTGCTCATATTTAGCAATATCAACTGAATCAACAATTCCAACTTCATCAACTCCCTCACCTTCAAATCTTAAGTTAATACCAGCATAAGCAAAAGCAAATTTTACGAAATCTCTTACAGTTGTAGTTTGACCTGTTGCTATAACCCAATCTTCTGGTTCATCAGCTTGTAAAATCATCCACATCATTCGTACATAATCTTTTGCATGTCCCCAATCTCTTTTTGCATCTAGAT
This sequence comes from Arcobacter sp. F2176, assembly GCF_004116465.1. Taxonomy (NCBI): domain Bacteria; kingdom Pseudomonadati; phylum Campylobacterota; class Epsilonproteobacteria; order Campylobacterales; family Arcobacteraceae; genus Arcobacter; species Arcobacter sp. F2176. The sequence continues at coordinate 7,221 of NZ_PDJV01000031.1, read as the reverse complement.
TTCCAAGGTATAGTTTATCTTGTAGTCCAAGAGCTATTTTAGATGCAGCTCTTGTTATTTTTCTTGTTACGAATGTTTCACCTCGTACAGGACTTTCATGGTTAAATAAAATACCATTACAAGCAAACATTCCATAAGCTTCTCTATAGTTTACAGTTATCCAATACGCATACATTTTTGCTACTGCATATGGGCTTCTAGGATAAAAAGGTGTTGTTTCACTTTGTGGTGTTTCTTGTACTTTTCCAAAAAGTTCACTAGTTGAAGCTTGATATATTTTTGTCTTTTTTGTTAAGCCTAAAAGTTTTACCGCTTCTAAAATTCTAAGTGTTCCTGTTCCATCTGCATTTGCAACATATTCTGGTGTTTCAAATGAAACGGCAACATGACTCATTGCAGCTAAATTATATATTTCATCAGGTTGTACTTCTTGAATGATACGAGTAAGATTCATAGAATCTGTCATATCCCCAAAGTGTAGTATTAAGTTTCTATTTTCTACATGAGGATCTTCATAAAGGTGATCAATTCTATCTGTATTGAACAAAGAACTTCTTCTTTTTATACCATGTACTTCATAACCTTTTTTTAGTAAAAATTCTGCTAAATAACTTCCATCTTGTCCTGTTATTCCTGTGATTAATGCTACTTTTTGTTCTATCATACTTATCCTACTTTTGTTTATTTATTATTTTATCTAATTTCTTTTAAAGTCATCATCAATTCTAACGATATCATCTTCACCTGTATATTCACCTACTTGTGCCTCAATAATTACTAAAGGTAATTTACCTTGATTTTCAAGTCTGTGCAATTGTCCTGCTTTTATATATGTTGACTCATTTGGGTTTAAAATAAATGTTTTATCTTCTATTGTAACTGTAGCACAACCTGATACTACTATCCAATGTTCATTTCTATGAAAATGTTTTTGTAAAGATAATCTTTTTCCTGATTTTACTTCTATTTTTTTTATTTTATAACCAGGGCTATTTTCTAAAATAGTATATGTCCCCCAAGGTCTATGCCCTGTTAAGTGTACATTATGAAGTTCACTTTTTTGCTCTTTTAGTTTTTGAACAACTTGTTTTACTTTTTGGCTAGAGCCTTTTTTTGAAACTAAAAGTGCATCTCCAGTATCAACGATAATACAATCTTTTATATCTACTGTTGCTATTTTTCTATCATTACCATAGATTAAATTATTAGTTGAATCTATACAAATATGATTATCATTTATTGTATTATTATTTTCATCTTTTGGAAGTTCATCATACAAGCTATCAAAGCTTCCTACATCACTCCACGAAATATCTGAGGGGATTACTTTTACTTTATCTGATTTTTCCATTACAGCGTAATCTATACTATCTTCTGGTATATTTATCATATCTTCATGTTTTATTCTTATTATATTTTCTTTATTTGCATTATTAAATGCTATTAAAGAATTTTCATAAATTTCTGGGGAATATTTTTTTAGTTCATCTAGAAATACTCCTGCTTTAAACATAAACATTCCTGAGTTCCAGTAATAATTACCTGCTTTTAAATATTGTGTTGCTATATTTAAGTCTGGCTTTTCATGAAAGGCTTTTACATCATATTTATTCTCAGATTCAATATATCCATATCCAGTCTCTGCAAAAGTTGGAGTTATTCCAAAGGTTACTAATTTTTCATCATTCGCAAACTCTTTTGCTTGGTTTATAACTTTTTTATATTCTATTTCATTTTTTATTAGGTGATCTGAGGGTGTTACTAAAACAATTTCTTCTTTATCTAATGCCATACAAGCTAAAGCAATTGCTGGTGCAGTGTTTCTTCCTATTGGCTCTAATAAAAATTTTAAATCTTGAATTTTGAATTTTGAATTTTCTTCCAATTGGTCTAATGCTAAAAAGTATTGTTCTGTATTTGATACTATGAAATTTTTATTACATACTTTATTATTTCTTTCAACTGTTAATTGGAAGAGTGATTTGTTATTAAAAAGTTTTACAAACTGTTTTGGCATAAGTGTTCGACTTATTGGCCATAGTCTTGTCCCACTTCCTCCGCATAATATTAGGTTTGTCATTATTATAACCTTCCATTACTATTTTTTAAAATAGATTTAATATCATAAATAATTTGATTCTCATTATTAAACTCTAATACTTTATATTTATCGTGAGCAACAGCAAGTATAATTGCTTCATAATCTTCATATATAACATCATTCTTCAAATCTAAATTATATTCATTTTTAACTTCATCTTTATCAACCCAGTAATCAGAAACTGTTATATTACACCCAAACTCTTTTAGTTCTTCTATAACATCTATAACTCTAGAGTTTCTTATATCAGGACAATTTTCTTTAAATGTAATACCTAATACAAGAATATTAGATCCTTCGATTTTGTGGCCTTTTTTTATCATTAGTTTTATTACTTGATTAGCTACATAAATACCCATATTATCATTTAGTCTTCTTCCTGCAAGTATAATTTCAGGATTGTATCCTACTTGCTGTGCTTTATGTGTAAGATAATAGGGATCTACCCCTATACAATGTCCTCCTACTAACCCTGGTCTAAATGGTAAAAAGTTCCATTTTGTACCAGCTGCTTCAAGAACATCATTAGTATTTATTCCTAATTTATTAAAAATAATTGCAAGTTCATTTACAAATGCTATATTTATATCCCTTTGAGAATTCTCAATAACTTTTGCAGCTTCTGCAACCTTAATAGTTGGAGCTAAATGAGTCCCAGCAGTGATAATACTAGCATAAAGTTCATCTACTTTTTTCCCAATTTCTGGAGTTGAACCTGAAGTAACTTTAAGTATTTTTGTTACTGTATGTTCTTTATCGCCTGGATTGATTCTTTCAGGTGAGTATCCACAATAAAAATCTTGGTTAAATTTCAAATTTGAATGTTTTTCAAGAATAGGAACACAATCTTCTTCTGTAGCACCAGGATAAACTGTAGATTCATAAATAACAATATCATCTTGTTTAAGCACTCTTCCTATTGTTTCACTTGCTTTTATAAGTAGTGTTAAATCAGGCCTTTTATTTTTATCAATTGGAGTGGGAACAGTAACGATATAAACATTACAATCTTTTATATCATTTATATCTAATGTAAATTTCATTCCATTATTAAGTGCTTTTTTGACTTGTGCTTCTGTTAATTCTAAAGTTCTATCATAACCACTTTTTAATTCATCAATTCTCCAAGCAGATATATCAAACCCAACTACTTGATATTTTTCACTAAATGCATGAGCTAAAGGTAATCCTACATATCCTAATCCAATTACACATATTTTTACACCACTTATATTTTGCATATTATTTTGTACTCCCATCTTGGTTAAGTCCAAAAAACTTTAAATACCAATCAATAAAATTATCAATTCCTTCCTGTATTGGTGTTTCTGGTTTATAATTTAAATTTTCAACCAAATCACTTACATCAGCATAAGTTGAAGGAACATCTCCAGCTTGGATTGGTAGCATATTTTTTTTTATTTTTTTACCTAACTTATTTTCTATAGCTTCTATAAAGTCCATAAGCTTAACAGGATTGTTATTTCCAATATTATATATTTTATATGGTGCAGATGATGTTGAAGGTTCTTTTTTATCCCAACTTTTATTTACTTTGGCAGGATTATCAATAACTCTAATTACTCCTTCTACTATATCATCAACATAAGTAAAATCTCTAAGCATATTTCCATTATTAAATACATCTATTGATTTTCCTTCTAAAGCAGCTTTAGTAAATAAAAAAAGAGCCATATCTGGTCTTCCCCATGGTCCATAAACTGTAAAGAATCTAAGACCTGTTGTTGATATATCAAAAAGATGAGAATAAGTATGAGCCATAAGTTCATTACTTTTTTTACTAGCTGCATAAAGTGAAATAGGATGATCTACATTGTGGTTAGTAGAAAAAGGTAGTTCTTCATTAAGTCCATAAACAGATGAACTTGAAGCATATGATAAATTTTTTACTCCATGATGCCTACAAGCCTCTAAAATATTCATAAAACCTATAATATTTGAATCTATATAAGCATCTGGATTAGTAAGAGAATATCTAACTCCCGCTTGAGCTGCTAGATTACAAACAGCATCAAATTTTTCTTGCTCAAAAAGTTGCATCATCGCATCTTTATCTTCAAGATTCATTTTTATAAATTTATAATTAGGATTATTATTTGATTTAATAAGTTTCCCATATGGAATTTCTTTGCCGTCTTCAAGAAAATCAATTATTCCTGATCTTTGTAATCTTCCATATTTTACATTTTGGTCATAGTAATCATTAATATTATCTAATCCTATAACCTCATCACCTCGTTCTAACAGTTTTATTGCTAAATGACTACCAATAAATCCTGCTGTTCCTGTTACTAATATCTTCAATATTTTTTTCCTCTTAACTATCACTGTTAAATATATCTCTTGTGTAAACTTTATCTTTTACATCAAGTATATCTTCACTTAATCTATTTGCTACAATTACATCAGAAATATTTTTAAACTCTTCTAAATCTTTAATCACTTTTGAGTTAAAAAAGTCATTTTCTTCTATAACTGGTTCATAAACAACTACTTCTATACCTTTTGCTTTTATTCTTTTCATTATACCTTGAATAGCTGAGCTTCTAAAGTTATCACTTCCTGATTTCATTACAAGTCTATAGATACCTACAATTTTTCCAGGAAGCTTTTCGCTTTGCGAAACCGCATTTGCTAGCTTTGATTTTCTTAACTTTTTAATAATAGAATCTGCTATAAAATCTTTTCTTGTAGAGTTTGACTCTACTATGGCGTTGATTAGATTTGATGGGACATCTGCGTAGTTTGCTCTTAGTTGTTTTGTATCTTTTGGTAAACAGTATCCACCATAACCAAAGCTTGGATTGTTGTAATGTGTTCCTATTCTTGGGTCTAAACCTACACCTTCAATGATTTGTCTACTATCTAAATCATGAGATTGAGCATAAGAGTCTAATTCATTAAAATATGCAACTCTCATGGCCAAGTATGTATTTGCAAAAAGTTTTATAGCCTCTGCTTCTGTAGAATCTGTAAAAAGAATATCAATATTCTCTTTTATTGCACCTTGTGCCAAAAAATTTGCAAAAATAGTTGCTCTTTCACTTTTTTCACCAACAATTATTCTTGATGGATATAAGTTATCATATAAAGCAAGTCCTTCTCTTAAGAATTCTGGGGAAAATATAATATTGTCAGTATTGAATTTTTCTCTTAGTGTTTTTGTATATCCAACTGGAATAGTTGATTTTATTACCATTGTTGTGTTTGGGTTTATAGTTAATACATCAGAAATAACATATTCTATTGATTTTGTGTTGAAATAGTTCGTTTGTGGATCATAATCTGTTGGCGTTGCAATGATTACATAATCAGCATCTTTATATGCTTGCTCTTTATCTAAAGTTGCAGTAAAGTTTAAATCATCTCTCTTTAGGTACTCTTCTATCTCTTTATCTTCTATTGGAGATATTTTTTTCTTTAACATCTCAACTTTTTCAGGAATAATATCTAATGCAACCACTTCATTGTGTTGTGATAATAAAATTCCATTTGATAAACCAACATATCCTGTTCCAGCTATTGCTATTTTCATTTGATATTTTCTCCTAATCTATTTTCCCACTCATATGCACTTTTACATATTAATTCTAATTTTTCATATTTAGGTGTCCAAGACATTTTTGATTTTATTTTTCTATTGTCAGATATTAAAATAGCTGGGTCACCGGCTCTTCTTGAGGTGATATTTACTTGAAAATTAGCATTTGCAGCTTTTTTTGCTACTTCGATTACTTCTTTTACTGAATAGCCTTTACCATATCCAGCATTGAAAATTTCGCTTATATTATTATCAAGATATTTTATCGCTTTTATGTGAGCATCAGCTAAATCATCCACATGAATATAATCTCGAACTCCAGTACCATCTTTAGTATCAAAGTCATCACCAAATATAGACATCTTATCTCTTTCCCCTGTAGCACATTCACTTACTATTTTTATTAGATGTGTTGCATTTGGGAAACTTTGTCCTATTCTTGGAGTTAATTTATCATCTTCATAGTTAATATCAGCCCCTGCTACATTGAAATATCTAAATATGACATATTTAAAATCATCATTTACACTTGCTGTATCTTGTAAGACTTTTTCACTCATTAGTTTACTCATACCATATGGGTTTATCGGATTTGTTGGATAAGTTTCATCTATTCCATTTTCTGGAATATTTGTTGGTTCTCCATAAACAGCAGCTGTACTTGAAAATATAAATTTACTCACATTATTTTCAACTGCACATTTGATTAGGTTTGTTGTATTAACTGTATTGTTCATATAATATTTTAATGGATTTTCAACTGATTCAGGTACTACTATACTTGCGGCAAAGTGGATGATTGTATTTATTTTATTTTCTTTTAATACATTATTTATTTCATCAAACTCTTTTAAGTCAAGCTGTATAAATTTGAATTCTCTAATTGCTTTTAAGGTATCAAGTGTTTTTATACTACCTGTTGATAGATTATCAAGTATGATTATATTGTAACTTGTGGTTTCTAATAATTGCTTTGCTACATGGCTTCCAATGTATCCTGCGCCACCTGTTATTAATATATTCAAATTGTATCTCTCATTCTTTAATTCTAGTGTGAGATTATACCAAATAGAATCTTTAATTTGTATTTAAATAGTTAATCAAAAGTTACAAAAAATATTTGATTTTGATAATTAATATGTTTAATGTAAAGATTAAGTGTATTATTAAATCAGTTTCTTACTCTAACATTTAAATATAGTTTTGGAGTTTTGTGTTAGATAAAAGTGGAGGAGCTAGTCGGACTCGAACCAACGCATATCGGATTTGCAATCCGAGGCATTACCAACTTTGCTATAGCTCCGTAAATATTAAATCATATAAAATAAGAATTAAACGATTTAATTAAAGTGGCAGAGAGCAAGGGATTCGAACCCTCGGAGGCGTGAACCTCGCCGGTTTTCAAAACCGGTCCATTCGACCAACTCTGGCAACTCTCTAACATTAATATAATAGTGGTGCGAATGGTAGGAATCGAACCGACACTCCGAAAACGGAATGGGATTTTAAGGCCAACGCGTCTACCTATTCCGCCACACTCGCACTATTTGGTAGATTA